>NZ_JBFUHK010000044.1:0-32848 GCF_056402435.1 Rahnella sp. P4_A8
ACCAGCCAGACCATGGACTCGAGGGACCAGCCAGACCATGGACTCGAGGGGGAGTTTACGCTTGCGTAGGGTGACGGTGTCAGTGAGAGAAAAAGCTTGCTGAATGAGGTCAGGAGACAGGAGGTCAGCGAGGCTTTGAACTTCATCGGGGGCAGTGAGATTGATAATACCGAGAGCTTGTGAAAGTTCCATTTAAAAAGGGTCCATGATGAGCATGAACCCTTTTTACACGAGCCACCGGATCGGTCAACTGATCCTTAAACGATCGGCATTAACCCGAAGGTCGCTTTTTCGTTTTGCGTTGCGGGGATCAGGCTTCGATCGCCATACGCAGTTTTTTCATCGCGTTCTTTTCCAGCTGACGAACACGTTCTGCAGACACACCGTATTTATCGGCAAGCTCCTGCAGGGTCGATTTGTTTTCGTCGTCTAACCAGCGGGCACGAATGATATCCTGACTGCGTTCGTCCAGACCTTCCATTGCAGAGGAAAGTTTGTCGGTGGCGTCCTGATCCCAGTTATCTTCTTCGATAGTTTCTGCAAAGTCAGAACTCTTGTCTTGCAGATACAGCATCGGTGCCATCGCTGCGCCGTCGCGTGGTTCATCATCCGGCGTCGGATCAAACGTCATGTCCTGTGCGGCCATGCGTGATTCCATTTCCAGCACATCTTTGCTCGTCACACCCAGTTCGCGGGCGACGTGCTCGACTTCGTCGTGGCTGAACCAGCCCAGACGCTGTTTGTTCTTACGCAGGTTGAAGAACAGCTTACGCTGCGCTTTGGTGGTAGCGACTTTCACGATGCGCCAGTTACGCAGCACATATTCGTGAATTTCCGCTTTGATCCAATGCACGGCAAAGGATACCAGACGGACACCGACTTCCGGATTAAAACGGCGAACCGCTTTCATCAGGCCGATATTCCCTTCCTGGATAAGGTCTGCCTGAGGCAAACCGTAGCCTGAATAGTTGCGGGCAATGTGAGCAACAAAGCGCAGGTGAGACAGGATCAGCTCTTTCGCTGCTTCCAGATCACCGTTGTAATGCAGCCGTTCAGCCAGCGCCCGTTCTTCCTCTGCGGTGAGCATAGGATAGGCATTGGCCGCCCGAACATAGGCTTCCAGGCTACCTTGGGGTACTAATGCTAAAGTGCGCATTTCTTTGGTCATTAAAGCCTCTCATGTATGACGTAATGCAGGTTTTATACCACGTTGCTGCGGGATGATACCGCGACATTGCTGGCCTTAAAGGCGACAACAAAGCAACGCCGAGCCCTTCATATTCGCTGCTCTACGACCACGAATTTTACATAAAGTTCACGGAAAGATTCAACAGTCTGAAGACTGTAAGTGACAGACTGACTATTGGATAGTGAATTTGTGCCATTACGGGGAAAGCAGGAAAATGATGTGGCGGGCTGACCTGAAACAGCTTCCCCCTGAGACACAATTACTGAGCCGCAGGGGGACATTATAGCAAATTATCACTACTGTGGTGTAAATCGCCGTAAATGTTGAACCGTCGCCAGCCAGGCGGCAATCCAGCCAATCATCGCGGAAACGATCAGCAGTAACAGGCTTTCGTCCCAGCCCAGACCATGCAGGTCAAAGGTGGTGCCGAAGACCTGCGCAACCTGCGTCACCACGCTCTCAAGCCGCAACACCAGCACTTCCGAGAGGATGAGTGATAACAATGCACCGGTGAAACCGAGCATCGCGCCACCGTTGAGGAACGGCCGCAAAATAAAGCCATCGGTCGCGCCAATCAGCTTCATCACGTTAATGGTATCGCGGCGGCTGAAGATGCTCAGTCGCACACTGTTACCAATAACGAGGAAGACGGCGATCACCATCAGAATGCCGATCATCGCCGCAATCTGCCCGACCAGACCGGTCAGCGCCGCAAGACGGGCAAACCAACTGTCGTCCATCCGCACTTCATCCACGCCATGCACAGCCGCCACGCGGTCGCGCAAGGTGCTGAGTGTCGCAGAGTCCTGGAAATTCATTTTAGGCGTGATGATCGCCACCGCTGGCAACGGGTTTTGCTCCAGCATATCCATTGCGCCGCCAAAGCCTGACCAGTTGCGGAATTCACCCATCGCCTCTTCACGGGACAGATAATTAACTTTATCCACGCCCGCTTCGGTTTTCAGGGTTTTGACCACGTTTTCTGCGGCGTCATCATCCAGCGCTTTATCGAGATAAACGGTCAGTTGTGGCGTCGGATACCACTGCTCCGCCGCCGTACTGACGTTTTTCCACACCAGATAACACACGCTCGGCAGCGTCAGGGAAATGGCGATCACCATCACCGTCAGCAGCGTCGCCAGCGGCTGACGCAGCATGTCAGCCAGCGCGTTCATCCAGGCATAGCGCCACTGTTCACGCCAGCCGCCCTGCAACGCTTTGCTTTTTGCGGCACGGGCGCTTTTTGCGGTTTTAGCCGGATTCGGACTGTTCGCCATTAGTACACCCCTCCCGACATACGCCCCTGACTCAGCGTCAGCGTGCGGTAATTACGACGGGCAATCAGACCCACATCATGCGTCGCCATCAGCACGGTAACGCCGACGCGGTTAAATTCTTCGAACAGACGCAAAATGCCTTCCGACAATTCGCCATCGAGGTTACCGGTCGGTTCATCCGCCAGCAGCACTGCGGGCTTGTTCACCACCGCACGGGCAATGCCCACACGCTGTTGTTCACCGCCGGAAAGCTGGATTGGCAAGTTCTTCGCTTTATCCAGTAATCCGACTTTATCCAGCGCAGCCGACACGCGGCGGCGGATATCTTCACTGCTTGCACCGGAAATGATCAGCGGCATCGCCACGTTGTCATACACGGTACGATCCATCAGCAGGTGGTGATCCTGAAAGATCATGCCGATCTGACGACGCAGGAACGGCACTTCGCTGGATTTCAGGCGGCTGATATCATGACCGCCAAACAAAATGTGTCCGGCACTCGGACGCTCTATGCCGCAAATCAGCTTCAGCAGGGTACTTTTACCCGCGCCAGAGTGTCCGGTCAGAAATGCCATTTCTGCTTGCTGGATATGAAAATTGACGCCCTGAAGCGCCTGTCGTCCGCCCAGATAAGCTTTACTGACCTGTTCAAAGCGAATCATCCGTATTAATCCTCTCGGGCAAAAAGTGCCTCAATAAAATCGTCTGCCTTAAACGGCCTTAAATCTTCGATACCTTCACCGACACCAATGTAACGGATCGGAATGCTGAACTGATCGGCGATGGCAAAGATCACGCCGCCTTTCGCAGTGCCATCCAGTTTAGTCAGCGTTATCCCGGTCAGCCCGACGGCTTCGTTGAATAATTTGGCCTGACTCACTGCGTTCTGGCCGGTACTGGCGTCGAGCGTCAGCATCACTTCATGCGGTGCGTCTTCGTCGAGCTTCTTCATCACACGGACGATTTTCTTCAGCTCTTCCATCAGGTGCGTTTTGTTTTGCAAACGCCCGGCGGTATCAGCAATCAGCACGTCGATATTGCGGGCTTTCGCCGCCTGAATGGCATCGAAGATAACCGACGCGGAATCGGCACCGGTGTGCTGCGCAATCACCGGGATCTTGTTACGCTGACCCCAGACTTGCAACTGTTCAACGGCTGCGGCACGGAAGGTGTCGCCTGCTGCCAGCATCACAGATTTACCCTGTGCTTCAAACTGGCGCGCCATTTTACCGATGGTGGTGGTTTTACCGACACCGTTTACGCCAACCATCAGAATGACATACGGGGTTTTCCCGCTGACATCCAGTGGCTCGTCAACTTTCGCCAGTATTTCGGACATTTCTTCCTTCAGCTTGCCGTACAGCGCATCTGCGTCTTTCAGTTGCTTACGCGAGGCATGTTCAGTCAGTGAAGTAATGATTTTTCGGGTGGTTTCGACGCCAACGTCGGCGATCAGCAGCTGTTCTTCCAGCTCCTCAAACAGATCGTCGTCGATTTTCTTACCACGGAACAGACCAACGAAACCGGAGCCGAGATTCTGCTTGGTTTTGACCAGGCTGCGTTTCAGACGGGCGAAGAACCCTTCTTTGGTCGGGCGTTCCTGCTCGGTTTCACCGGCGGGCAGCACCACAATCGGATCCAGCGCCACAGGTAAGGGTTCTTCCACAGCGACAGAATCATCAATCGAATCAATGGCGTCCTGACGCAGATCTTCGGCAATTTCTTCTGCCGATTCAACAAATTCGTCTTCAGCGATATCTTCAACAACGGCAGGCTGCGCGGCAACCTGCTCAGTGATGTGAACAATTTCTTCTGCCAGTTCAGCGGCGGCCTGCTCGCGAACCGGTTCAGGTTTGTCTTCCAGCTCAGGCTCTGTCAGCGGTTCGGGTACAATTTCCGGTTCCGGCTCAACAAATGGCTCGGGTTCAATTTCAGGCTCAGGTTGAACGTGTGCGGCCGGTTCAGTTTCAGTTTCTGCTTCAACTTCAGGTTCTGCAACAGCCTCGCGAGCTACCGGGACTGCCGGTTCTTCCGTCAGTTGTTCTTCGACAACCGGCTGTTCTTCGCGTGTTTCTTCCTTCTGCTGCTCTTCTTCCTGACGGCCACGACCGAACCAGGAGAAGAAACCGCGTTTTTTATCTTTTGCCATTTTACAACTTCACTCCTCGCCGTTAATGACTGGCGAACGGATTATTAATAGGGTTATGGTCAGGCAGTCTATCACTTTCCCCTGCGGGCAACACGCCCGCGTATTGAATTCCGCTGGTTTTTCAATCGACAATGTTAAACATTTGCCCATTGCCCGCACACCGGTAGAATAGCCCTCCAAACGATAGGCAACGAAGCCCGACGGCTTTGGATGACACAAGCGAACTATGGCAAAGAAACCCAACACGCCCGCCGCAGGCCAGATCCGAATTATTGGCGGACAATGGCGCGGACGCAAACTTCCGGTCCCTCACAGCCCGGGGCTGCGCCCGACTACCGATCGCGTGCGCGAAACGCTGTTTAACTGGCTTGCGCCAGTTTTACAGGGCGCACATTGTCTGGACTGTTTTGCAGGCAGCGGCGCACTCGGTCTGGAAGCCTTGTCACGTTATGCGGCCAGCGCGACATTGCTGGAGTTTGAGCGCCCGGTTGCGCAACAGTTAGAGAAAAACCTGGCGCTGCTAAACGCCAGTGATGCGAAAGTATTTAACGTCAATGCCCTGAACTGGCTGGCAAAAGCCGGAAGCGCCTTTGATGTGGTTTTCCTCGATCCGCCTTTCCGCAAAGGCATTCTGCAAGACACCCTGAACCTGCTGGAGCAAAACCAGTGGCTGGCCGATGAAGCCTGGATTTATGTCGAAACAGAAGCCGAACATGACACGCTGGATGTGCCTGCCCGCTGGCGCTTACACCGTGAGAAAGTCGCCGGACAAGTTGCTTATCGTCTTTATCATCGCGATGTGACGCCTGAAACCGGCTCACCAGAACAGGAGCAGTAAGATGTTGATCAATATTGGTCGGTTGTTGATGTTATGTATTTGGGCTTTTCTCGCGTTTAACCTGATCCACCCGTTCCCGAAGCCGATCAAATACTTTTTAGACGTGGCAATTGTCTTCATGTTCTTTATGCATGGCCTGCAGGTGATGCTGCTTAAAGCCACGCAGGGCAAGGAAAAGGACACCATCGGGCCGTGGCTGCAAACCCGCATCTTCCTGTTCGGCGTCTTCGAACTGATGGCGTGGCAGAAAAAACAGCCTCCGTTGCCAGCCAAAAAGTAATCCCCGCTTTTACGGCGCGCCCTGCGCCGTAAATTCCCCCTATCCTAAACCAACATTCATCAGACCCGCCGTTACGGGGATTTCTGATTGTCGCCGCCATGCTCTCTCTCCTACACTGAAAGCAAGTTCAGGAAAACAGGATGTGTTTTCCCGCAAGCAGACCCTGACATCGGTTTTATGTTCTGTTCTGAAATATAAAAGGATAAACAATGAGTTGGCCATTCCTCGCTGTATTTTTCTCTGGCTGGTTGTTCGTTGACGCCAGCTATCGTGGCCCGCGCTGGCAGCGCTGGGTCTTTAAACCCGTCACCTTACTATTACTGCTGTTGCTGGCCTGGCAGGCGCCGACACTCAACGTTTACAGCTATCTGATCTTACTGGGTCTGGCGGCGACACTGGTGGCAGACAGCCTGTTACTGCTGCCTGAAGAACGCTTCATGTACGCCATCGGTGCCTTCTTCCTGTCGCATCTGCTGTATACGCTGAGTTTCGCCAGCCAGATGACCATCACCTTCTTCTGGCCGCTGCCGCTGACGTTACTGATCATCGGGGCGATACTTCTCGCAGTGATCTGGACACGGCTGGCGGAGCTGCGATGGCCAGTGACCACTTACATCGCCATGACCCTGCTGATGGTCTGGCTGGCTGGCGAACAGTATTTTGCCCGCAGTACCGACATGGCGTTTTCGCTGTTCTGCGGCGCAGCGCTGTTACTGCTGGGGAATATTTTCTGGCTGCTCAGCCGATACCGCTTCACCTTCCGCGCCGCCGACGCGCTGGTTGCCGCCTGTTATTTCGGCGGGCACTTCCTGATAGTCCGGTCGTTATACCTGTAATATCCCACAGCGGAACCGTTCTGGTTCCGCTGATAAAATACTTGTTGACCTTAGAGCCGACTCCAACGTTTACACTGGGGGTAATTCCACTCGGTTTCGAACCGGAGGCTTTATGATCCCACTGCAAAAAAACAACACCTGTCGCTGCGGATGTCAGGGCAAACATACCCCTGCACTGCGTATCAACAAAATTGGCGCTATTGCGCAGCCCGGCACACATCCGGCTGGCTGCTGTAGCGAAAAACCCCCGCTGGCGGTTTCCGCCTGCTCCACCACTGACAGCTGCTGTGCGCCAAAAACAGGTGAGCACTCACATACATCGGACGATGGCAACGCCGAAGGTTCGCCGGGCGAAGACGAACCCGCCTCACCGCTTTCCGGCAGTCAGCAATACAGCTGGAAAGTACAAGGTATGGACTGCCCTGCCTGTGCCCGAAAAATTGAAAAAGCCGTTTCAGGTATTGATGGTATCAGCCACGCTAAAGTGCTGTTCGCTACTGAAAAGCTGGTGATTGATGCAGGTTTTGATATCACCCAACACGTGCAAAATGCCGTTACCGCCGCAGGTTTTACCCTGCAATCGCTCGACAAACCGCAGGAAAAACCCACCGCCGAACCTTCCCGTTTGCAGGAAGCGCTGCCGCTGATCGCTCTTTCGGTTCTGATGCTACTGAGCTGGGTGCTCGATCATTTCAACCCGCAGATGGGTAACATCGCGTTTATCGCCACGACACTGGTCGGGCTCTGGCCGGTACTGCGTCAGGCGATTCGCCAGACCCGCGCCGGTTCGCCATTCGCCATCGAAACGCTGATGAGTATCGCCGCGATCGGCGCACTCTTTATCGGTGCGACAGCCGAAGCCGCCATGGTTCTGTTGCTGTTTATGGTGGGCGAACGCCTTGAGGCTTTTGCCTCCAGCCGGGCACGCAGCGGCGTAAAAGCGCTGATGGCGCTGATCCCGGATACCGCTGTCCGCATTGTGAATGGCAAATCTGAAACCGTGCCGGTCAGCAGCTTGCGTCCCGGCGATATCATTGAAATCGCAGCAGGTGCACGCCTGCCTGCCGACGCTGTTTTACAAAGCGCCGCCAGTTTCGACGAAAGCGCGCTGACCGGCGAATCAGTTCCGGTGGATCATCTGGCCGGTGAAAAAGTGCCTGCAGGCAGCCTGTGCGTTGACCGGCTGGCACGCCTCGAAGTGGCTTCCGCGCCGGGCAACAGCGCCATTGACCGCATCCTGCAACTGATTGAAGAAGCCGATGAACGCCGTGCGCCGATCGAGCGTTTCCTCGATACTTTCAGCCGCTATTACACGCCGGTCATTATGCTGATGTCGTTGCTGGTGATTATCGTGCCGCCACTGGCGATGGGGCTATCGTGGGAAACCTGGATTTACCGCGGGCTGACGCTGCTGCTGATTGGCTGTCCGTGTGCGCTGGTGATTTCGACGCCAGCAGCGATTACGTCCGGGCTGGCAGCGGCCACGCGTCAGGGTGCATTGATCAAAGGCGGTGCAGCGCTGGAACAGCTGGCGCTGATTCAAACCGTTGCCCTGGATAAAACCGGTACGCTGACCGAAGGCAAACCTGAAGTTACCGACGTTTTACTGCTGAACGGGGCCAGCGAAGGCGAAGTACTAAGTCTGGCATCAGCGGTGGAAGAAGGTTCGCATCACCCGCTGGCGCAGGCGATTTTGGCCCGTGCAAAAACCAGTAATCCGCTACCGCTCACGGCGCAGGATCGCCGCGCGCTGGCCGGTTCCGGCGTGGAAGGCCTCGTTTCAGGCCGCAAAATTCAGGTGCTGGCACCGAAAAGTGTGGCTGAAAACAGCCTGACAACTGAAACCCTTGCGCAAATTACTGACTGGGAATCCAGCGGAAAAACCGTGGTGGTGGTGTTGCAGGAAGAAAACGCGATCGGGCTGATTGCCATGCAGGATCGTCTGCGGGATGACGCGGCCGAGGCATTGCAGAAACTCAAAGCGCTCGGCGTGTCGGCGGTCATGCTGACCGGCGACAATCCGCGGGCGGCGAAAACCATCGCTGACCGGCTCGGCATTGATTTCCGTGCGGGCTTACTGCCTGCGGATAAAGTCTCAGCGGTCACCGCGCTGAATGCACTGAAACCGGTAGCCATGGTCGGTGACGGCATTAACGATGCGCCCGCCATGAAAGCCGCGACTATCGGTATTGCGATGGGAAGCGGAACGGACGTCGCGCTGGAAACGGCGGATGCGGCACTGACGCATAACCGCCTGAGCGGGCTGGCGCAGATGATCAGCCTTTCGCGTGCTACACGGGCGAATATCCGTCAGAACATCACGATTGCGCTGGGGCTGAAAGCGATTTTCCTGGTCACCACGTTGATGGGATTGACCGGATTGTGGCTGGCGGTGCTGGCGGATTCCGGCGCAACGGCGCTGGTGACCGCCAATGCGTTAAGGCTGTTGCGCAATAAATCGAAATAAACAACACGGGCTGAGCCATCAGCCCTGTTTTTCTGCCAACCCTTTGCACAGCAAATAGCGGTACGGCACGCTTTCGGTATCCGACGCCAGCAGCGTATGTTCCATAAAACGGCAGAAACCGGGAATATCGCGGGTCGTCGCCGGATCATCGGCGATGATCAATAACGTTTCGCCGTCTTGCATGGTGCGTACCGCTTTACGAACCATCATCACTGGCTCCGGGCAACGCAGACCCAACGCATCAAGCTGATGGTCAGGATTGATAAAGGGGTCGGTCATTTCGTGTCTCAACATCTACATACGTGAATGGGCGGTTGTTTGGCAAAGGCGGATAGTTTAACCCGCTGGTTTTCTGGCGCAACAAACACGGCTCATTGCGCTAAAATTAACCGGTAGACCTGTTGCGCAAACGGTGCGCAAACAGGTACTATGCGCGCCGCACGCCATTACGGGTGCGAAAGTAAAAATTTTCTTGGGTTCCCTCACCCCAATTTATTCATAAAAAAAGGTCACATATATGTACTCTTTTACTGCTCAGCAGCGGTTTTCCGCGCTGATATGGCTTTCGCTATTCCACATCGCCATCATCACCTCCAGTAACTATCTGGTTCAGTTACCCGTTTCCATTTTTGGTTTCCATACCACCTGGGGCGCGTTCACTTTCCCGTTTATTTTTCTGGCTACCGATCTGACCGTCCGTATATTTGGCGCGCCGCTGGCACGACGGATTATACTTTCCGTGATGGTGCCTGCACTGGCCATTTCCTATGTCATCTCGGCGTTATTCTTTGAAGCGCAATGGCAAGGCGTGGAAGCGCTCAGCAGCCTGAATATCATGGTCGCGCGTATCGCCACCGCCAGTTTTATGGCGTATGTGCTGGGGCAAATTCTTGACGTTCATGTGTTTAACCGCCTGCGCCAGAACCGCCGCTGGTGGATAGCACCGGTCGCCTCGATGTTCCTCGGCAATATCAGCGATACCCTGTCCTTCTTCTTTATCGCTTTCTACAAAAGCAGCGATGCCTTTATGGCACAGCACTGGGTAGAAATCGCGATGGTGGATTACACCTTCAAGGTGCTGATCTGCCTGGTGTTCTTCCTGCCGATGTACGGCATGCTGCTGAATATGCTGCTTAAGCGTTTATCAGCACAAGGAAACAACCCGCATTCCGCTATCAGTGCGCACTAAACCGGGTCGCCGGGAAGACACAAATCGCGCCATAATCTGACTTGCATTTGTGGCCTGAATAGGTTGCCATAAAGGCTGTTAAGTCAACATGTAAGCCTGGTGAACAGGCCACTTAAGGAAGCCCGATGCGTAATATCGCGAAAATGATGGGAATGGCAGTACTGATCGCCGGTCTGGCTGCGTGTGACGGTAAGTCGACCGATGCACCTGCCGCAGATAAAGGCGCACCAGCGGCCGCAGCCACGGCAGCCACCACGCCGGTCAGCCTGCTGGACGGCAAAGTCACCTTCTCCCTGCCGCAGGGAATGAGCGACCAGAGCGGTAAACTGGGCACACAGGCAAATAATATGCACGTGTATGCAGACAGCACCGGGCAGAAAGCGGTGATTGTCATTTTGGGTGATAACACCCCGGAATCACTGGACGTTCTGGCGGGTCGTTTACAGGATCAGCAAAAAGCGCGCGATACCAATCTGCAAGTCGTCACCAATAAATCTATTCAGGTCAACGGCCAGACATTGCAGCAGTACGACAGCGTGATCACTTCTGCTGGTCAGAAAGCCTATTCGTCTATCGTTTTGGGCAAGGTCGACAGCCATCTGCTGACCCTGCAAATTACTCTGCCTGCTGATAATCAGCAGCAGGCGCAGACCGATGCGGAAGCCATTATCAGCACACTGAAAATTCAATAATTTCAGACCGTGTGAAAATATCAGGCGGAGCTTAGTCTCCGCTTTTTTTGTTTCTTATTGTCACCCTCGCTCACAAAATCGCCTCCCTCTGTAATAAAAATGTAACATTTCCGTCATAAATCACAGTTCGTTTGTGCGCGAATGGCTAAAATGATGTTCGTTTTGGAACACATTGGCTCCGCCATTTCGTCCGTGGCTCATGATGAGTCCGCCCTGATTTATGCCATCGGAGGCATTTATGCTCAGTATCTTTAAACCCGCGCCCCACAAAGCTCCTGTTGATGAGGCTCACGTCGATCCGCTGTACCGCCGTCTCCGCTGGCAAATCTTCATGGGGATTTTCTTCGGTTATGCGGCCTACTATCTGGTGCGCAAAAACTTTGCGCTGGCCATGCCTTATCTGATTGATCAGGGCTTCTCCCGTGGAGACTTAGGGTTCGCACTGTCCGGGATTTCCATTGCTTATGGCATCTCAAAATTCATCATGGGTTCGGTGTCTGACCGTTCGAATCCGCGCGTATTTCTGCCCGCTGGTTTGATTCTGGCGGCGGCCGTGATGTTGTTTATGGGCTTCGTGCCGTGGGCAACCTCAAGCATTGCCATCATGTTTGTGTTGCTGTTCCTGTGCGGCTGGTTCCAGGGCATGGGCTGGCCGCCGTGCGGACGTACGATGGTGCACTGGTGGTCGCAGAAAGAACGCGGCGGCGTGGTGTCGGTGTGGAACTGTGCGCATAACGTCGGCGGCGGTATTCCTCCGCTGCTGTTCCTGCTCGGTATGGCGTGGTTTAACGACTGGCATGCAGCGCTGTATATGCCTGCCTTCGGCGCAATTCTGCTGGCGGTGTTTGCCTTCATGACCATGCGCGATACACCGCAATCCTGTGGTCTGCCGCCCATTGAAGAATACAAAAACGATTATCCGCCGGACTATGTGAAAGAGTCCGCCGAGCAGGAACTGACGGCGAAACAGATTTTCATGCAGTACATTTTGCCGAACAAATTGCTGTGGTATATCGCACTGGCTAACGTCTTTGTCTATCTGCTGCGTTACGGCATTCTCGACTGGTCACCAACGTATCTGAAAGAAGTGAAGCATTTCGCGCTGGATAAATCCTCGTGGGCGTATTTCCTTTATGAATACGCTGGCATTCCCGGCACGCTGCTGTGTGGCTGGATGTCGGACAAAGTTTTCAAAGGCAATCGTGGTGCCACCGGCGTGTTCTTCATGGTGCTGGTGACTATCGCTACCGTCGTTTACTGGCTGAATCCGGTCGGCAATCCGGGTATTGATATGGCCTGTATGATCACCATCGGTTTCCTGATTTACGGGCCGGTGATGCTGATTGGGTTACATGCGCTGGAACTGGCACCGAAGAAAGCAGCCGGTACCGCCGCAGGCTTTACCGGACTGTTTGGTTATCTGGGCGGCTCGGTCGCGGCCAGCGCCATTGTCGGTTATACCGTGGATTATTTTGGCTGGGACGGTGGCTTTATCGTGATGATCGCCGGTTGTGTGCTGGCTGTTCTGTTGCTGTTACTGACCATGCTGAGTGAAAACAAACACAAAGCGCAGCTGGCTAAAAACATCTGACTTTGATTTATCTTCGTCGTAAAGGCACCGGAAGGTGCCTTTTTTGTTTTTACGCGGCGTCGGGAAGGATGCGCCTGCCTGCTTCATCAAACAGTAAAACACTGGCAGCATTAAACCCGAACCTGAGCGGTGTGTTTTTAGCAAAGGAGAGCTGTTTCGACGATTTCATTTTCAGGATGTGCTCACCAACGCACGCATATACCAGCGTGGAATCACCCTGCAATTCAGTGAAATCAACCAAAACTTCAAATGCATGATCCGTCACTTCATTCAGGCGCAACAGCTCAGGGCGGATGGCCAGCGACACCATTTGTCCATCCTGCGCCGCCGGGAATTTATCCTCCAGCGGGTACATCGGCTGGCCGTCAATACTCAGCTGGCGGCCGACGACTTGTGCCGGGATCACATTGATTTTCGGCGTACCGATAAAACCGGCGACGAACAGGCTGGCCGGGCAATTATACAGCTCAACCGGCGTGCCAATTTGCTCAATGTGACCTTTGTTAAGCACCACGATCCGGTCCGCCAGTGTCATGGCCTCGACCTGATCGTGGGTCACGTAAATCATGGTGTTTTTCAGACGGGCATGGAGCTGACTGATTTCCTGACGCATCTGCACACGCAGCGCGGCATCAAGGTTCGACAGCGGTTCATCAAACAAAAAAACTTTCGGCTGCTGAACAATGGAACGCCCGATAGCGACGCGCTGACGCTGTCCGCCGGAAAGATTTTGCGGTAACCGGTCGAGCATGTCGTCCAGCCGCAGGATCAGGGCCGCTTCGCTTATGCGTCGGGCAATTTCTTCCGGCGGCGTGCGGATATTTTTCAGACCAAATGCCAGATTCTGTCTGACGGTCATGTGCGGATAAAGCGCGTAGGACTGAAATACCATCGACAGACCGCGCTTCCCGGCGGGTAAATCCGTCACATCAGTTTTTTCAATGTGAATAGTCCCGTCGCTCAGCGCATCCAGCCCGGCAATCATGCGCAGTAACGTTGATTTCCCGCACCCTGACGGACCGACCAGTACCAAAAACTCACCGGAGTGGATCTCCAGAGACAAATCGGGGATCACGACAGTTTTGTCATAGTATTTTTTGATATTTTTGAGTGTTAAGCCTGACATAACGTTGTCCTTTAAAAGAAAAAGATGAGCGGTTACGCCCCGGCAAGGGCGAGCAGTTTTCCGGTGATTTCAGCTAACAGCGCGGTGGATTGTCGGGTTTCGACGTTGAGGCGCAGGAGCGGCTCAGTATTGGAAGCGCGTAAATTAAACCGCCAGTTATYGAATTCCATACTCAGCCCGTCAGTCTGGCGGGTACTTAGCGCCAGATGTTGGTAATGGTCGCGGACACGGCTGATGGCCTCAGCGGGTTGACTGACGGAGATATTGATTTCGCCGGATACCGGGAAAAGGGCTTTACGGGCAGCAATCAGTCCGGACATTTTCCGGCTGCACTGGCTGAGATGTTGTAGTACCAGCAAGGCCGGGATCATCCCGCTGTCGCAGTAACCAAAATCGCGGAAATAGTGATGGGCGCTCATTTCACCGCCGTAAATAGCGTTTTCACTGCGCATTCTTTCTTTGATGAAGGCATGGCCGGTTTTGGTTTCGATGGCGATACCGTGTCTGGCGCTGACAATGTCGCGGGTATTCCAGACCAGACGCGGATCATGAAGGATTTTTTCGCCGGACGAGCGTTGCAAAAACAGTTCAGCCAGCAATCCCACAATGTAATACGCCTCAACGTATTCACCCTGTTCATCAAAGATGAAGCAACGGTCAAAATCACCGTCCCAGGCAATGCCCAAATCCGCCTGATGTTCACGCACCGCATCGCATGTCGCCAGTCGGTTTTCCGGCAACATCGGGTTGGGAATACCGTGGGGGAAAGTGCCGTCCGGCTCATGGTGAATTTTTATTAGCGTAAGGGGAATACCGCGTGCCAGAAAGGCGTGTTCCAGCGCATCCAGCGTCGGGCCAGCCGCACCGTTTCCTGCGTTAACCACCACCCGCAGCGGCCGTCCGAACGGTAACGTTAAATAGCTAAGCAGATGATCCAGATAAGCGCGGCGGTTTGAAAGCTGCTGATACGAACCGGGCTGGGCCACCGCCGAAAACAGATGATTTTCGGCCAGTGCCTGAATATCGTGTAAACCGTTTTCGCTGCTGACAGGTCTTGCATCCCGTCCTACCAGCTTCATACCGTTATAATTGTCCGGATTATGGCTGGCGGTGATCTGAATTCCGCCATCAGCCTGCAGGGAACGGGTGGCAAAATACACCTCTTCGCTGCCGGTCATACCAATATCAATCACGCCGCAGCCCTGATCCATCAGTCCGCGCGCAACGGCCTGCTTGAGAGCCGGTGATGTCAGGCGAATATCACTGCCCAGCACCACCCGTTTTGGGCGATAAAAATGCGCAAATGCACAACCGATACGGTAAGCAATATCCTCGTTTAATTCGCTGCCCAAAACACCGCGTATATCGTAAGCTTTAAAACACCTTAATAAGGCCATATTTCATCCTGAAAATAGACATAAGTACTTGCGTCTTTATGGCCCCACCGGGAATCAGGTAGAACCACGTATAATTAACGTAAACTCAAGGTCGAAGTGAATATTATTTTTCCCCTCCAGCAGCAAGGCCGCGGCTATCTCACCTTTTCTAACCGGATCCTGGGCAATGGTAGTGAGCCCGATTTCATTCTCTGGCCGGGGAATATTATCAAATCCGGTAATCGCGATATTTTGCGGAACACGTAACCCGGCCTGCCGGCAATAATTAATCGCACCTTGCGCAAAGCGGTCAGACAGGCAAATAAACGCGGTTATTCCCGGATTTATTTTAAGTAATTCCTGCGCGGCTATTTCGCCAAACATCTCGTGATGGCTTGTTTCACAAAGAAAGCAATTATCGAGTTCGATATTCCATTCGCGGAAAGTCTCCACGCAAGATTTCACCCGGGTGATCATAACGTCATTATCGCCTGAAATATCCTGACTCAATGGCACGACACCCTTACGCCCCTGCAGTGAAGGAAATGAAATAATGCCGAATTCACGGTGTCCTTTTTCCAGCAGGTGCAGGCAAATTTCCCTCATCGCCCGGTAGTTATCAATGGAGACACTGCTGTGCGGGGGAATTTTAAAATCCGTGGTCACCACAGGCAGATTTTTTGACAATGCCTTAGCGATAATCTGGTCATTATTGTGTGTCGCATTAAGGATATAGCCATCTACCGCAGTGTTAATCACACTGGCCCGCGCGCCCTGTCCGTTATGCAACGGGATCAGGATGATGCTGACACCTTTCCGGTCACATTCACCCGCGATGCCCTGCATGAGCTGCACGTCATGGCTGTCAGTAAAAACATAACTCAGCGTGTCATTGAAGATAATGCCAATCGCATCCGACCTGCCGGTACGTAATGCGCGCCCGATATTATCAGGGCCGTAGAAATTAACGGAATGCGCATAATTAATTATTCGTTTTCTTAAGGATTCAGATAACTTTCCCGGATTATTAAATGCATTCGACACCGTCGTATGCGTCACCCCTAATTCACGGGCAATCGACTTTAAGGTTATCTTACTCAGTTTACACACTCCTGAATGCTTTGAATAAATGAAATCCCCCGTCTGAAAAACCCTTAATTCGCCAATATATACTCACAGAAAACAGGCTATTGCAATGAATATATAAAATAAAGTTTAACGTTAAACAAAATCATTTCTGTGACCGTAATAACGTTTACTGATTGTATGTCCATGCTAGCGTTTAAAATAGAAGTCCATTCATAAAAATATAATATAAATAACTATTAAATATAATGATGAATTATTAATAACAACCTAATGGAAATAGGATACAGCATGAAAATAATGAAACTGGCTGCACTTGCAGGTATCACGTTATTTCTTTCGGGCTGCGGGCCTGAGGAGAAAGATCAAACCAGCATTAAAATGTGGATAGCGCCTAATGTTACTCAGGAAGTGTATTGGGGCGAGGTGGTAAAAGAATGGAACAGTAATCCGGCCAACAGGAAGGTGGAATTCACGCCAATACCGGCTGCGGGGAGCTCTGAAGAAGCCATTATGAACGCGCTGGCATCAGGCACTGAGCCCGATATATCCACCAATATTTTTATCGGCTTCGCGAAACAGTTATCTGAACTTAAACAACTCAATGACTACGCCAAAATGCCCGGTTTTCAGGAACTGGTTGAAACCCGACATATGGGGAAAGCCATGGCATCATGGCAGTTCGAAGGGCAGCAAAATGTTATCCCGATTTATATCAGCCCGGTCGTGTACTGGTGGCGCAGCGATCTGCTGGCTGAGCAAGGTTTTGATCATGTGCCGACCACCTATGATGAGATTTACACGCTGTCAGAACGGATAACGCAAAACCAGAAAGGTTACAGTCTGCAAATCACCAGCGGCAAAAACTGGTGGGATCGCTGGTTTGACTTTATTCCGCTGTATTACGCCGCCTCTCAGGGCAGCCCGTATATTCAGGATCACAAATCCAGCTTTGATAACGAAGCCGGACAACAGACCCTCACCTTCCTCAACAAAATGTTTGCGAACAAATGGACCAGCTACGACTTCACCGCCGCAGACGATCCGCTGGCAGCGGGAACCGTGCTGGGCGCGGTACGTGGTCCATGGGATATCGACCGCTATCAGAAACAATTTCCCGAAGTGTTAAAAACCATCCGTATCGGCCCGATGCCGACACAAACCGGCGAACCCGGCGTTGCCACCATGGCTGACAGCAAAGGGATCGTGATGTTCAGTACATCAAAAGTGCAGGCCGACGCCTGGAAGTTTATTCAATGGGTATACAGCGATCCTAAACATGACCGACGCTGGCTGGAACTCACCGGCATGCCGCCTGCCCGGGAAGATCTGCAAAGTAATCCGATTTTTGAAGAGTATCTGCAACAGCACGCATTGGTTAATGCGATCGCCTCCTACGTGTCGAAAGCGGTTCCGCCAGCACCAGTCACTAAAACCGTTGAAGTCCAGCGGACGATGACGCAAATGATTGAAAATTTGGTGTTTAAAAATAGCCCGATACCCGAGGTGATTCAGGCGTCCTCACAAGAGATCGACAAAACGCTGGAGCAGTAAGTGATGATAAAAATGAAAGAGTCATCACTCGGAGGCCTTCTGGCCTCCACTTACCTCGGATATTCGCTGGTATTCTGGCTTTATCCTTTTCTCTGGCTGGCGGTGCTGAGCTTTACTGACTGGAAATTTATTGGCGCACCGTCTTTTAACGGCGTGAAGAATATTATCGCCGTCATGCAGAATCCCTTATTCTGGACGGCGATGTATAACGTATTTAAATTTCTGGCTTACTATCTGCCCATTGTCCTGGTGTCTTCATTATTATTCGCGTTCGGATTAAGAAAAATAAAATATGGCAAAGCGTTTGTTGCCCTGAGCTTCCTGCTCGCCAATGTTTCATCCGGCGTGGCGTATTCCATTGTATTTTCCAAACTGTTCAGTGAAACAGGACCGATAAATACGTTCCTGATGGACATGTTTGGCGTTAACGTCCCGTGGTTCACCCATCCGAATTTCGCCATGTTATCGATTGCCCTTATTATCACCTGGAAATTTGTCGGCTATTACGGCCTGATTTTTTATTCCGGGCTGATTACTATTCCCAAAGATATTTACGATGCCGCCGATCTCGATAAAACCACGGGCCTCGGAAAAATATGGCATATCACATTGCCCCTGATGAATGCCCAGATAGTCATGGTGCTGGTTCTCGCGATCACAGTAGYGTTCAGTATTTTCACCGAACCCTATCTCATCACCGGAGGCGGTCCGCTGAAAAGCACCACCACGCCAATGGTGGTGATGTATGAAGCCGCCTTCCGGCAGATGCAGCCAAGCTGGGCCGCTACCATGTCAATTATTGTCGCGCTGTTCAGTTTCACATTGATCTGGATATTGCGCCGGTGTCTGGAAAAGAAAATCGAGATCGTATGATGAAGACACAATCTGTGGAGACGGGAGCCGTCGCTCCTGTACAAAAATTTTTACTGAAACAAACAATCAGCTCCGTGGCGATCCACCTGCTGATGTTTGCGCTGGCCATCACCTGGTTATATCCGTATTTGTGGATGTTAATCGGTTCGTTTAAAAATACAGCCGATATTTATACGACATCTCTTTTTTCCGGCCCGCTGTCATTCGATAATTATATTTTCCTGTTTGATGGTACCGGTAAAGCGGAAAAACCCTTTCTGCGCACATTGTTTAACTCCATATTCATTACATTAACCATAACGGTATGCGTCACGCTGAGTTCCTGTTTAATTGGTTATGCGCTGGCAAAAATGGAATTTAAAGGCCGGGATATTTTCAAAAACCTGCTTATCCTGCAAATGGTTTTTCCGGCTTTCATGTTTATTATTCCGCATTTCGTGCTGATGCGTGAACTCGGCATGATTAATTCCTATGGCGCCCTTATTTTACCGTTTGTGATGAATGGCTGGGGGATTTTTATGATCTCGCAGAGTTTTAAAGGCACGCCAAATGACTATATTCATGCCGCAAGGTTAGATCATGCCGGTCTTATCAAAATATTGCTCCATGTCATGCTGCCCCTCAACAAATCGATTCTGGCTATCGTCGCGATTTTTACTTTTACCAGCGCCTGGGACAATTTCCTCTGGCCGCTGATTGTGATGCAGGATGCCAACAAAATGCCGCTTTCAGTGCTGCTGGCAACGTTCAGTAAATCCTATGGCATTTATGTCGGCCCGGTACTGGCGGGTTCGGTAGTGCAAACCTTACCAATCGTCGTTTTGTTTATCCTCTTCAGGAAGCATTTCCTGGAAGGGATGTCGCTTTCACTTAAATAACAGGCCTGAATGATGGACAACCTGAAAACATGGCAGGACCGGGTATTTTATCAGGTGTATTTACCCTCGTTCTGCGACGGTAACGCTGACGGATTAGGCGATTTCCTGGGGCTGGTTTCTAAACTGGATTATCTGGCTGAGCTGGGCATTGGCGGCATCTGGATCACCCCCTTTTATCCCTCTCCGCTGGTGGATAATGGTTACGACATCAGTGATCACTGCGCCGTCGATCCGCGCTTTGGCACAGTAGACCTTTTCGATGAACTGATTGCGGCCTGTCATCAGCGCGATATCTTGCTGGTCATCGACGTGGTGATTAACCACGTTTCGGACCAGCATCCGTGGTTTCAGGCGGCGCTCCGTCAGCCGGACAGTCCGTTCCGTGACTTCTTTTTCTTTCGTGAGCAAACCAACAACTGGACCTCTTTCTTTGGCGGTTCAGCCTGGACGCAGGAACCCGGCGGGACGGCCAGTTACTACCATAAATTCTCGCCTCAACAGGTATGCCTGAACTGGTCCAATCCCGCCGTTGAGCATGAGATCCAAAAAATCTTCGATTTCTGGATAGCGCGCGGCGTCGACGGCTTCCGGTTTGACGTGATTAATTTTCTGACCACTGACGGTATCGGGGAAGATCATCCACCCGTTGAGGCAGGCGCAGAGCCCCCTCATGATAAAGATATCAATCAGCCCGGTGTGCTCAGCGTGGTGAATCGCCTGTGTCGCCATATCCGTGCGCAAGGTGAATTCCTGCTGATTGGCGAAGTGGGCAGTGATGAATTACCGGCAATGGCACCTTATCAGGGCACAGAGTTGCTGGACGTGGTGTTCAATTTCAACCTTGGCAGCCAGAAACGCTTCGATATTGCAGCGATCTTCGCCGAAATACAGGCAATGGAAAACACACTCTCCGGTTTACCGACACTGTTTTTCTCCAGCCATGATATGTCACGCATGATCAGCCGTTTCGGTGAATCACCCCGCGATATTCCCCGCGCTGTAGCCGTTTTTGCCCTGCAAATGACCGCCCGGGGTTTGCCTTTTATCTTCCAGGGAGAAGAAATCGGCATGACCGATTTTGTCCCGCAGAATTTGCAACAGATGCGGGATATTCAGGGAATCACGCACTATCACACCGCTATTTCACAGGGCATGCATGAGGAGCAAGCGCTTACTTATGCATTACCTTTCTGCCGCGATGCCTCTCGTTTACCTGTCCCGTGGACGCCAGCCGATGCTCGTGAAAGCCAGATTAACGTCGAAAATGAGAGTAAGTGCTCACAATCAATTTTGACCCGTTATAAGCAGCTGATCCACATAAGAAATACACACCCTTCCCTTCAGCGTGGCCACTATCAGTACCTCACGCTGTTTAAGCAATGCCTGATTTTCCGCCGCCAGCTGGGTGTGGAATGTCTGGAAGTGATGATCAATTTCGGTCCGCCTGTCGTCAACGTGGGCTATGCCGACGGCAATTCAGTCTTGTTTGGCACGGATGAACCGCTGCTGGAAAAAAACCAAATTCTTATCAAAAAGGTAAACCATGAAAATGCTCAGAAGTGAAAAAAATCCGCTGTTAGCACCTGCTGACGTTGCACCTTCCCAGCCCGGCTGGAAGGTCGATTGTGTTTTTAACGCAGGCGTATGTTCGTATCAGGGTGAAACCCTGCTGTTGCTTCGTGTCGCGGAAAGCGTGATCTCAACGGATGCTAATTGTCTGGAAGTACCGCTTCTGGTGAACCAGCAAAACGTCTGGCGGGCGGGCACGAAACGTTTTCGACGTGACGACCCGGCCTATGATTTCAGCGACCCGAGAATGATTGCGCTGAAAGCTGACCCTTCAGTGATCTGGCTGACCTCCATGTCGCATCTGCGGTTAGCGCGTAGTCAGAATGGCGAAGATTTTAGTGTTGATGCACAGCCCTTTTTGACCGCTGATACGCAATACGAACAATTTGGCTGTGAAGATCCGCGAATTACGCTGATCGATGGCGTTTACTACATCAACTATTCGGCCATTTCGCCGTATGGCATTTCCACCGCGCTGGCGACGACCACCGATTTTGTCACGGTAGAAAAACAAGGCGTGATTTTCTGCCCCGATAACCGCGATGTCTGCTTCTTCCCGGAAAAAATTAACGGCAAATATCAGGCGCTGACCCGTCCTTCACCCAAACATTTTGGTAAGCCGGAGATCTGGATGTGTGAATCACCGGACATGCTGCACTGGGGCAATCATCGCCATTTACTCGGCAGTGCTTCCGGCGACTGGGATGCGCTGAAGCTGGGTGGTGGCGCACCGCTGATGAAAACGACGCGCGGCTGGTTGCAGATTTATCACGGCGTGGATAAAGACCAGCGTTATTGCCTCGGCGCGATGCTGCTCGATCTGAATAATCCGTCCAACATCCTCTCCAGGTCTCCAGTGCCGCTGCTACAGCCTGAAGCGATATATGAGAAAGAAGGATTCTTTGGCAACGTGGTGTTCACCTGCGGCGCATTGCTGGAACAGGATTTGCTGAAAATTTACTACGGCGCGGCCGATGAATGTATCGGGCTGGCGACAATGCCGCTCGATGCCTTATGGGCGCATCTCGGATTACCGCTGTGAGCAGGGTTGAAACATTACTCCGGCAATTTCGTACTCTGAAATTGCCGGTACCCGCCGGAGAAAAAATCCAGTTCTCCGGCGCAGGAGACGACGATGTTTATAACCTGACCGCTCCGTTTCAGTGCGGTGATACTTCGGTCATTGCGGCCCGTGTCGAGCCCAGAAACTCCGAGTTATCACAGGTAAAATTTTTTGCATTTGATGGCGTCCGCAAGTGCGAATTACTGCCCGACGCGCCGGTCTTCGCTCTACAGGATCCGTTTTTTGCCCGGATCGGCGGGGAGTTTATTTTTGGCGGGGTGAGTGTTGAACCGGCGGATGACACCAGCGGGAGACTGCGCTGGAAAACCGTGCTGTACCGGGGGACCGATTTGTATTCCCTGCGCCCATTTTTTATCGGGCCTGAGGGCATGAAAGACATCCGTCCGGTGGGTTTACCGGACGGAAAAATATTACTGTTTACCCGTCCGCAGGGTGAAACCGGCGGACGGGGTACCATCGGCTATATTCTGCTGGATTCACTGGAGGCTCTGACCCTGGGCAAGATAGCTCAGGCGACATTGTTGCAGGGACAGGTCGCCGCCGAAGAATGGTGCGGCGTGAACGCAGCTTATGTTCTGGATGGCCACCAGATCGGTGTGCTGGGACATATCGCCCGTTTCGATGCGCAGGGGCACCGGAACTATTACGCCTGCTCGTTCATTTTCAACTACCAGACGTATCACCGGACAGCGCTGAAAATCATCGCTGAACGCAACCAGTTCAAACCCGGAGCCGCCAAACGTGCTGATCTTGAAGACGTTATTTTCCCCGGCGGCCTTTGCATTACTGAGTCATCCGTGCCCCGGTTATATTGCGGAACCAGTGACTGTGAAGCGCAATGGATTGGAATTAATAATCCTTTCCTATAACGGAATAAGATAATTTACGGGTGAATTTCACTAAATCACTTATCAGCACGACTCCGAAATAAATTCACCCGCCCTCAATACCATTAAAAAATTTGATTTATTTGTCGCCACGAAACATCATATTAAAATCTGTATCAAAACATTACTCCATTAATTATCCATGGGATAAATTTGTCTTGTGTAAATATTCATTCCTTAAATATATTCTGCCCATTTTAATGGCTGGCATCATTACATCCGGCGTTGCGGCCCCCCTGAATCCGGCAGACCGTGACCTGATCCGTCAGGAGCAACAGGAATTATTAAGGCAAAGCCAGCAACAACGTGATGATCTACAACGCAGTTTTTCTCCCGTTTCACCCATCGAATCACACATAGAAGAAAATAATGGTCCCTGCTTTTACATTCATAAAATATATATAAATAACGCAACACTTCTTTCTGATAAAAAACAACGCGAGATTAATAAACCTCATCTTAACCAATGTATCGGGATGAACGGAATTGCGGAGATAACCCGTCAAATCTCTGACTGGTATATTCACCAGGGATATATAACCAGCCGGGCTTTTATCACCGAACAGGATTTATCTCAGGGTGAATTACATATTTCGGTACTGGAAGGACGTCTTGAGAAAATTACCCTCGAAGGCATGTCAGCGCCACAATTAAGAATGGCTTTCCCGGGACTGAAAGGCGGCATTCTTAACCTGCGTGACATCGAACAGGGTATGGAGCAAATCAACCGGTTGCGCAACGATCCGGTGCAAATAGAGATCCTTCCGGGCAAGAAATCAGGCTATTCCATTGTCAATCTCACCGCCTCGCCGGAATTCCCCCTCAGTTTCTCACTTAACTTTGATAACAGCGGGCAGAAAAGTACCGGTACCGGGCAATCTGGCGGCTCACTGACGGCCAATAATGTGCTGGGTATTGCGGATAAATGGTTCGTCAGCGGCGGGCGCAGCAGCGATTTTTCATCTACGCATGACGCACAAAATGTTCAGGCCGGGCTAAGCATTCCCTACGGTTATAACCTGTTTGATTACAGCTATAGCTGGAGCAACTACCTCAGCACCATTGACAACAATGGCTTTGGCTGGGCATCGACCGGCGACAGCATCAGCCACCGTTTTACCACCTCGCGGGTGTTATTCCGCGATGGCGATATCAAAACCGGTGCCTCCATCGGACTGACACATCAGATCAGCAATAACTATCTCAATGATGTGTTGCTCGACAGCAGCAGTCGCAAGCTGACCAGCCTGCTGTTTGGCCTCAACCACACGCAAAAAATCTTCGGTGGCGTCGCAACTTTCAACCCCACTTTCAGCCATGGCGTGTCCTGGCTGGGTGCGGAAGACGATAACGGCAAAAATGATGATTTGCCGAAAGCCGGATTTAAAAAATGGAGCCTGAACGGCAGCTTTCAGTTGCCGGTGGCTGAAGATTTATGGTGGCTGACCAGCGTCTACGGTCAGTGGTCGCCGGACAGGCTATATGGCAGCGAGCGTCTGACCATCGGTGGCGAAAGCTCGGTACGCGGCTTTAAAGAGCAATATCTTTCCGGCGATAACGGCGGCTACTGGCGTAACGAGCTGAACTACAGACTGTTCACATTGCCGCTTATCGGCCAGGTCAGCAGCGTGGTCGCACTCGACGGTGGCTGGCTGCAAAAAGATAATAAAGACCCGTGGGCGTCCGGCACGTTGTGGGGAGCCGCTGTCGGGCTTTCTACCACAAATCGTCACTACTCCAGCCAGTTTACCGTGGGTACACCGTTGCAATATCCGGACTGGTTAGCGCCTGACCACCTCAGCATTTATTACCGCATCGCGTTTGTGATTTAAGGGAAAACGATTATGGATAATCATCAACAACCAATGTGTTTTGCTCAACGCATACTGAGTTATTTGATCTGTGGCTTGCTGGCAGGACAACCTGTTTTGCCGGTGTTTGCCGCACCGGCGCCTGCAAATAGTGCTACAGGTATCGATAAGGCCGGAAACGGTGTGCCGGTAGTGAATATCGCCACACCTAACGGAGCGGGGATTTCCCATAACCAGTTTCAAAATTACAACGTCGGTAAAGAGGGGCTGATCCTCAATAATGCCACCGGCCAGCTAAACCAGACGCAGTTAGGCGGGCTGATTCAGAACAACCCCAACCTGAAAGCAGGCCAGGAAGCGCGCGGCATTATTAACGAAGTGACGGGCGCGAACCGTTCACAACTGAACGGTTACACAGAAGTCGCAGGAAAAGCGGCCAACGTGATGGTTGCTAACCCGTATGGCATCACCTGTAACGGCTGCGGGTTTATCAATACACCGAACGCCACGCTCACCACGGGTAAACCGGTGTTCGATGCGAGTGGCAACTTACAATCCCTTGATGTCAAAAAAGGTTCCATCACCGTTGAAGGCCAGGGGTTGAATGCCAGCCAGTCGGATGCGTTGTCAATCATCTCGCGGGCCACCGAAGTGAATGCACAAATTCATGCTAACGCGCTGAATGTTATCGCCGGCGCTAACCGCGTGGATAAAAATGGCCGCGTAACGGCGATGGCCGGTGAAGGCGCAGCACCCGTGGTGGCGGTGGATACCGGCGCGCTCGGCGGCATGTACGCCAGTCGTATCCGCCTGATTTCCAGCGATAAAGGCGTGGGAGTTAACCTTGGCAACCTGAACGCCCGTCAGGGGGATATCACGCTGGATGCCAGCGGCAAACTCACCGTGCAAAACAGCCTTGCCAGCGGCAGCCTGAATGCCAGAGGGGAAAGCGTTACGCTGAGCGGTGAACATAAAGCCAGTGGCAGTATGAATGTCAGCGGGCAGGACATTGCACTTAACAACGGCACCTTTGCCAGCGACAACAATATCGCCCTTAACAGCGATGGCAAACTGACGTTAAGCAACAGCCGTTTGACTGCCGGAAACGACCTCAATCTCAACGCACAAGATTTAACACAGGATGGCCGCAGCAGCATCAATACGGCGCGTGATATTTCAGCACAGGTGGCGGGAACGATAACAAATCAGGGCCAGCTGATAGCCGGTAATAACGCCGCCATAAGCAGTGGTTCCCTGTCCAACAGCGGTAAAATTGCTGCCAAAGGCACTACCTCGATAAGTGCCGTAAAAACACTGAGCAACGCAGCAGGCGGTGAAATTCTTTCTGATGAAGCGCTGGTTGTGTCTGCGGAAGATATCCGGCAAAACGGGACCTTATCAGGCAAAAAATCACTGGCGATAGAGAGCCGCTCACTGACCGCCGCAAAAGGTTCGCTTTCGACCAGTCTGGGCAATGTTTCACTGAAAACCCGTGAAGCAAATCTGGGCGGGGATGTTATCGCCCACGGCGATCTTAGGGTGCAGGCGAATAAACTGACCAGCCAGCGTGACGCGCAGCTCCAGTCTGATGGTACGCTCACGCTGACAGCCACGGATGCCACGCTTTATGGCACTCAGGTGGCACAGGGTGCACTCACGCTTACGGCACAGAATCTGATTCACGGCGGCGTAACCACTGCGGCGAATCTCACGGTAAACAGCGGGCACTTTAATAACCTGAGTGAGGGTTTGTTTTTAAGTCAGGGGCATCTGGATATCAGCGGGAATACCGTTCTCAATGCCGGACAGGTAATGGGGAACAGCCTGTCACTGACGTCCGCTACATTCAGTAATGATGGCCTGTGGCAAGGAACTTCTGCGCTGCACATGACGGCAGATGAACTGCGCACAGGCAGCGCCAGCCGCACGCTGACGGCAGGCTCACTGACCCTGGATTCGGGTTTACTCAATACCGCAGGCACCCTGCAGGGGCAAAATGTTGTTATCACCGCCCGTGACTGGACGAACACAGGTTCCCTGCTTGGGACGGATAAACTGGATGTTTCGCTTGCCAGCACACTGAGTAACGACGGTGACATCTTAAGCCAGGGCAACGCCAGCCTTGCCGCGCAAAACATCGCTAATCAGGGCTCGCTGCTGAGTGACGCAGATCTCACCCTGACGGGAGAGTCGCTTGATAACCGTGGCGCATTGCAGGGCAATAATCTGGTGATAAACGGCGCGTCGCTAAATAACAATGGCGACATCATCGGCGTCAACGGACTGGTAGTGGCGCTGACCGGAGCATTTATTCAGCAACAGGACAAAACGCTGTTAACAGGCGGAGCCCTGAGACTGAACGCGGCGACGGTCAATAATGCCGGGCAAATTCAGGGTACGGATATTGCACTGATCAGCGATTCTGTCGACAACAGCGGGCGTATTCAGGGGAACAATGACCTCGCATTCACCGGTAATCTGACCAACCGCGCTGCCGGTATTGTCCTGAGCCAGAACACCCTGAATCTCACCACGCCAAATCTCGTGAACTACGGCCTGATTCAGGGCGGCGGCACGACACGTATTGATGCCTCAGCGTCCGCACGTAACGACGGTAAAATCCTCTCCGGCGGTGAACTCACGTTTAACACGGCGAGCCTGACCAACAATAACTGGCTACAGGCCACATCTGTATTGCTGAATGCCGCTGCAATCGATAACTCAGGGACGGTGTTTAGCACCTCGAATCTGGCGGTTCATGCCGACCGGATTGAACACAGGGCCGCAGGTAAACTTTACAGCGGCGGTAACTTACTGCTGACCAGCGGCGTTTTCGAACAGTTGGGTCAGGTGGTTGCGCTGGGTAATTTAACCCTGAAATTAACCGGTGCTTTTACGGGTAAAAACGTGCTGGCGGCAGGCACCGTGCTGGATATCACCAGCAATGGCACGATAAACAATCAGGGCGTGATGCAAGGCCAGGCGGTGAATCTGACTACCGGAACGACGCTCACTAATAACGGACAAATCACCACCGGCAGCGGTGCAAGCATCCTCTCCGCAGGCAGTATTTCGATGAACACCACAGGCACATTACAGGCCGGTGGCGACGTGGTACTGAACAGCCGTGAGAATATTACGGTGGCCGGTTTTATCGGCACCGCGGGCTCACTGACCCTCAATGCCGCCAGCAGTATTCTCAATACCGCCCTGCTGTATGCGGGCAACAATATGTATCTGCTGGCCAATACCATCCGCAATAACCACGGCGATATTCTGGCCGGTAACAGCCTGTGGATGCAGCGCGATATGGCGGGCAATGCGAACGCCGAAGTGGTGAATACTTCGGGGAATATCGAGACAGTGAATGGGGATATTACGATAAATACCGGGCATTTAGTGAATGAGCGGGAAGGATTAGTTGCTCATGTCACCGAAGAAACAGATTTAGCCGGACAATACTCATGGCTTACGTCGATTGATGCAGATGTCCCGCTAAGCTATCTGGATAGTATCAATTACGATTATGGCTACTACCGCGCAGATACTGGCTGTGGTAATGGTTGTGCCGGGGCATATTGGTCTCGTCCTGCCCCTTATAGCAACAGCGCTGAATTACAGTTTGCCGTTTCCCGTTCACAGGTCATTGTCGAGAGCAATGGTTCACCCGTTGCGCATATCTCTTCTGGCCGCGATCTTCTGCTCCATGCGGATGTACTGGAGAATAATGCCAGTCATATTTTAGCGACTAACAATGCCATTCTTAGTGGTAATACGCTTAATAACCAGTCATGGATAGAAAGCATTGAAACTCATTATTTGTCATATGCTTATGGTGGAAGTGAGTACGCAACGGAGTCCAGCATAACCTCTCAGAACGGCACTGGGGGCATGAATTCAATCTATTTTGTCACTACAGGGGATATCCGAACAGAGAGTACTGACGGTGATATATTCCGCTCCGTCATCCAGGCTGGCGGCAACGTCATTGCCAATTTTACCCAGGACATCAGCAACACCACCACCACGGCGAATGCCGGGGGCACCAGCAACATCATCACTGCCCCGACGCTAAATACACTCAGCCAGCCTGATGGCGTTCAGCAGCAAGATCTCGCCAACGCAGATAGCGCGGACATCACCTCGCCGCAATGGTACGAGAGTCTCACCGATGCGGTTGCTCACATCGCCGGGGGCAACAGCTTGTATCCTCTGCCGTCGGATAATAACGGCTATTTTGTCCCTTCAACCGATGCGAACAGCCCGTATCTGATCACCACGAACCCGAAACTCGACGGGCTGGGGCAACTCGATCAAAGCCTGTTTGGCGACCTGTACGCATTAATGGGGATCCAACCCGGTACGGCTCCGCGTGAAACTAACAGCCAGTACACCGACCAGAATAAATTCCTCGGTTCGGCGTACTTCCTCGACAAACTTAACCTGCATCCGGAATACGATTATCGCTTCCTCGGTGATGCGGCATTCGATACGCGCTACGTCAGCAACTTTATGATCAACCAGACCGGCAGCCGCTATATCAGCGGCCTCGGTTCTGATCTCGAGCAGATGCAATACCTGATGGATAACGCGGCAGGTGCGCAGCAGTCGCTTGGACTGGCCTTTGGTGTAGCGCTGACGGCTACGCAAATCGCCGCGCTCGACAGCAGTATCTTGTGGTGGGAATCCGCCAGCATCAACGGCCAGACGGTAATGGTGCCAAAAGTGTATCTGTCACCAAAAGACGTGACGGTGAATAACGGCAGCGTGATTGCTGGCAATAATGTCGGACTTTCAGGCGGCAGTGTCACCAATAGCGGCAGCACCCTCGCCGCAAACAAAAACCTGTTTATCGGTAGTCAGAGCAGCATCAGCAACCTGAATGCTGGCCTGATGCAGGCAGGCAGTGCACTACAACTGGGCGCGCTGGGCGATATCAACAACATTGGATCCGCGATATCTGGCAAAACCGTCCAGCTTGAGAGCACAGGCGGCAGCATTAATAACATCACGCAAACCGAACAATGGCAGGCAGGCGGAACGGGCAGGCGCGGCGAGTCTGTCAGCTTCAGCGAGACACAAAGCGGCCCGATGGCGGGGATCATGGCTCAGGACGACATGATCCTGAGAGCCGGACAAGATATCAATATTACCGGCGCACTTGTGGCAGCAGGCGACGATCTGCTGATGCTGGCAGGCAATGATCTGAACCTGAATGCCATAGAAACCAGTCAGAGTGCCAGTCGTGGCAAAAGTGAAACCCACAGCACTGACAACGCCCGCACGACGATAACCGCAGGCGGCGATCTGACGCTGGTTGCCGGGCAGGATATCAACAGCCGGGCCGCAGGACTCGCCGCAGAAGGTGACGTGGCGATGCAGGCCGGTCGCGATGTGAATCTGATGGCGATAGAAACCACCGACGGCAGCAGCTACAAAGCGAAGAAAAAGGTCGAAATCAACGAATCGGTACGCCAGGACAGCACTGAAATCGTCAGCGGCGGCAACACCACAATCGTTGCCGGACGTGACGTCAACAGCAAAGCGGCACAGGTAATTGCCAGCGGCGATATCGGTATTGGCGCAGGCCGTGACATTAACCTCGAAACCGCCACTGAAAGTGATTACCACTTCAAAGAAGAAACCAAAACTAAAAAAGGGTTCATGAAAAAAACCACCACGCACACGGTGGAGGAAGACAGCGCAACCCGTGAAGCAGGCACCCTGCTCAGCGGCGATAACGTAACCCTCGTCGCCGGAAATGATTTGCTGGTGAAAGGCTCAGCGGTGGTCGGCGACGGCAATGTCAGCCTGAATGCGGGCAACAATATCGACATCGTGGCGGCGACCAACACCGACTCGACATACCGTCTCAAAGAGAAGAAAAAGAGCGGCATGTTCAGCGGCGGCGGCATTGGCGTCACCATTGGTACCAGTAAATCACGCTATGAAACGAACGATGAAGGTACCACGCAGAGCCAGAGTTTCAGCACCGTCGGCTCGACGGGCGGCAACGTCAGCATTAACGCCGGTGCCCAGGCCCATATCGGTGGCGCAGATATTATCGCCGGGAAGGATTTACGCATTAAAGGCGACAGCGTGCTGATTGAACCGGGCCGCGATGCGCGCACCCACGATGAATCGTTCGAGCAGAAACAGAGCGGGCTGGCGATTGCCCTTTCGGGTGCGGCAGGCAGTGCGGTAAACAGCGCAGTCACGACGGCGCAGTCGGTGAGTGATGAAAGTGACGACCGGCTCGCGGCGCTGAAAATCGCACAAGGCGTGATGAGCGGCGTATCGACCGGTCAGGCGATGGAGGTGGCGCAGGCTACCACCGGCGATGCTTCCACGGCGTTTGGTATCAGCGCCTCGCTGGGCACGCAGTCGTCCAAATCGGAGAGCCACAGCGGACAGAACACGGCCACGGGCAGCACGCTGACGGCGGGTGATAACCTGTCAATAACCGCGACGGGCGGCGATATCACGGCCATCGGCAGCCAGATTAAAGCCGGGCTGGACGTGGCGCTGAACGCGGCAGACGACATCAATCTGATTTCCTCGCAGAACACACAGTGGCTGGAAGGAGAAAACAGCAGCAGCGGCGGCGCAATAGGAATGGGCATCGGCATGGGCAAGGACGGTGCCGGAATTAACATCTCCGCCAGCGGCAACGCCTCCAGGGGCAGCGAGTCGGGCAACGGCACGCAGCATAACGAAACCACCATCGACGCAGGCAACCGCATCAGCATTAACAGCGGCGACGACACCACGATGGCCGGTGCACAGGTGAGCGGCAACAGCGTGGTAGCGGATATCGGCGGCGACCTGACCATCAGCAGCCTGCAGGACAGCGATTATTACGACAGCAGCCAGAAGAGCATCAGCGGTGGTGCCAGCTTCTCCTTCGGCACCATGACCGGTTCGGGCGGCATCAGTGCCGCTAATGACAAAATGGACAGCGACTACAACTCGGTCACTGAACAGTCCGGTATTTTTGCCGGTGACGGCGGCTTTGATATCACGGTGGGCGGGCATACGCAGCTCGATGGCGCGGTGATTGCCAGCACAGGTTCGGCGGATAAAAACAGCCTCGACACCGGTACGTTAGGCTTCAGCGACATCGGTAATAAAGCGGAATACAGCACCGAACATCAGGGCGCAGGCATCAGCACCGGCGGGACTGTTGCCGAGAACTTTATCGGCAATATGGCGAACGGCGTACTGGTGGGTGCAGGCGGTGAAGGTGAGGCATCCGGCACCACCAAAGCGGCGATTTCAGCAGGTACCATCAACATCCGCGATACCGAAAACCAGCAGCAGGGCGTGGCTGATTTAAGCCGTGAAGTGGAACATGCCAACCGCAGCATCAGCCCTATCTTTGATAAAGAGAAAGAGCAGAAGCGGCTGGAAATCGCGCAGGCGCTGGGGGACGCAGGCAGTCAGGCGGCAGATATTGCACGGACGGCGGGCGAGATTAAAGGGCTGGAAAAAGCGAAAGCCGCGCATCCGGAACTGAGTGGCAAAGACCTGCTGGAGACAAAAGAGTACAAAGATACCCAGAAACAGTACGGTACCGGAAGTGATATCCAGCAAGGTATCAGCGCAGCCACTATGGCGCTTCAGGGGCTGGCGGGCGGCGATATGACTGCGGCACTGGCAGGCGGTGCGGCACCGTATCTGGCGGAGCAAATCAAGAAACAGGTCGGCGAAGATAACGTTGCCGCTAATGCCATCGCCCATGCGATTGTCGGCGGTGTCATCGCAGAGCTTCAGGGGCGTGACGCCGCAGCGGGTGCAGCAGGCGCGGCCACCGGTGAGCTAATCGCACAGGTGCTTTATCCGGGCGTGAAACGCGAAGATCTGACGGAGAACGAAAAGCAGAAAATCGTGGCGCTGAGTACGTTAGCTGCGGGTCTGGCGGGTGGAATTGCAGGTGATGATACGGCGGGTATTATTGCTGGGGCGCAGGGTGGGAAGAATGCAACGGAATACAATCACTTTAATCTTCCCTCAGGGATGATGGATTATATTGATACAGCAGGCTCATGGAATCAGTTTGCGGTAGATAATAATCTCTCGCCCGAGCAGACACAGGC
>NZ_JBFUHK010000045.1:0-31211 GCF_056402435.1 Rahnella sp. P4_A8
TGTGGCGTGACAGAGGTGGCAAGTAGCCGCCGAAACTTGCCCAATATGCCCGTATCGATAGAATCGCGGCTGTACACTGACGGATTGTTCAGTTTCTCTGTCAATGTCAGTGCAACAACTAATGGCCCTTCTGAGCAGTTGATCAGGCAAGGGCGCAGAACTGTGCAGACTGAAATACGCAATGGCAATGAAATTACGGTCGTCGGTGAGCTTCCTCCTTCGACTGCCAAACGTGTTGCCGATAGCATCGTTTTCTCAGAAAAGTAGCTTTTAATCAGAAAAACTGCCTTCGCAATAGAAATACAGGGTGATTACATGATGAAAGAATGGGCCACGGTGGTGTCGTGGAAAGACGGTATTGCGACGTTGCGTTGTGAAACACAGGCGGGTTGCAGTAGTTGCCATTCACGTTCAGGGTGTGGCGCTCGCGTATTGAATGAGTTAGGGCCGCAGACTGAACATAATCTTCAGGTCAGCGTTAACGAGCCTCTTGCACCTGGTCAGAAAGTTGAACTGGGGATACCGGAAGGAAGCCTGTTGCGCTCGGCGTTGCTGGTTTATATGACGCCGCTCTTTGGTGTGATTGCGGGTGGTGGTGCGTTGCAGGCCTTGCTGAAAGCAGATGTATACGCGGTTATTGGTGCGGTGTTGGGTGGTGGATTAGGTTTCCTGATTGCTAAAGCACTGGCTGCGAAAGTCGATGGAAAAGCAGGTTACCAGCCAGTCATCTTGCAGGTGGGTTTGCCTCCTGATGCTTTCCGTTATTCGGTTGAAAGCAAACTCCCTTCTTAACTTTCTGCATCCTACAGTGCTTAAAAATGCCACAGTGTTCGCTAACCCTGTGGCATTTTTTTAGTTTCTGACCGGTATACGGTTTTGGATCATATGCTCGATCAATGCGATGAAAAGATCTGCGCTAGAAAGCGATGTATACTCTACAGAGAAAAGGATGCGGCCGTGTTTATCGAGCAGACGTATTAACGGGCTGTTGCTGCCGCCACTGATAAACTGAATATCCTCAACAGGCACTATTTTCCCTTCGTCGGTGGTTAACACCAACGCGCTCAGATGTATCTTTTTTTCGTTCAGCGCCAGAAGGTTAGCGCCGATAAATCTTTTCCACCCGCAATGTGGATTCACCAGATATGTAAAAAGAATATCTCCCCCCTGAGCCAGCCTGTTTAGGGCCCATGGGCCGCGATACATCAGGTGTTCGTTTTTAATGACTTCAATTAATCTTTCAGAATTGGCAATGTTTGGCGTAATACGATGCCAGGTTTTGCTATTTCCCTCAAGGAAGATCATCGTATTTAAAATACGACGGGTGTATTTTCCGGTTCTGAATCGATATATATCCATGATGCGGTCAAAAGGAATAAAACGATTTTTTTTATCCGTTTGGCTTATAACTAAAATTCCATTTTCATGAAGCTGATAGAATTGATTGGGTCGTATCAGACGTCGCAGCAGAATGAGCACCACCCCCAGGGCAATACTGAGGAGAGCGGACAAAATTACGGTATGCAGCCCCTCAGCGGTGTGGCCAAAGGCCAGCAAAAATGCAATTTGCACTGCGCCGCCGATCAACAACAACACAGACAGGACCAGAGTGATCCAAGAGTTGGCTTTGGTAAAGCCATGCTGACTGAGCAGCCGCCCTTCATTGATCATATTGATAACCTTGTGACCGGATTGAATTAAAAATAAAAAAGATATTTGTGGAAGAAGTTGAATGAGAACTTTATGAGTTAGAAATTATGTAATTTCTTTGATAACAATATATTAAGTTTCAATACGCGTTTCTGTATATGGGGATTTTCCTAAAACCAAAAGGCAGGAAGCCCATACATGGAATACCGGACTGAGACAAACCTAGGAAGCACACAGACGCTCCGGTAATGAAAACAAATGAAAATGTGGGGATTTCATCCTGAGAAAGCTCGCATAATCTGGAGTTAGGGTGTGCGGAGACTAGGTTTTCATGGTGCTGGCATGTAGAATGCTGCGACTTAGGCGAAAGACAGCCAACCTACAAACCGTCGCTGTATGTTCATGGCGAATGATTCAGAAATACCAAGGTAGAAAAACTTTTATAATGAAGCATATACGAAATTTCTCCATTATTGCCCACATTGACCACGGTAAGTCGACGCTGTCAGACCGTATTATTCAAATTTGCGGTGGCTTAGCCGACCGTGAAATGGAAGCGCAGGTCCTCGACTCAATGGATCTTGAGCGTGAACGCGGCATCACCATCAAAGCGCAAAGCGTGACGCTCGACTACAAAGCAAAAGATGGTCAGGTTTATCACCTGAACTTTATCGACACGCCGGGGCACGTTGACTTTTCCTATGAAGTATCCCGCTCTCTCGCTGCCTGCGAAGGCGCATTATTAGTGGTGGATGCTGGTCAGGGTGTTGAAGCCCAGACGCTGGCAAACTGCTATACCGCGATGGAAATGGATCTGGAGGTCGTGCCGGTTCTGAACAAAATCGACTTACCGGCCGCCGATCCTGATCGTGCAGCGCAGGAAATCGAAGACATCGTGGGTATCGATGCCACGGATGCTGTTCGTTGTTCAGCGAAAACCGGTGTCGGTGTGCCAGAAGTGCTGGAGCGTCTGGTGCGTGATGTACCACCGCCGGAAGGTGATCCTGAGGCGCCACTTCAGGCGTTGATCATCGATTCATGGTTCGATAACTATCTCGGCGTTGTTTCTCTGGTGCGTATCAAAAATGGCACCATGAGAAAGGGCGACAAAATTAAAGTGATGAGTACCGGGCAGGTTTATAACGCCGATCGCCTGGGTATTTTCACGCCTAAACGTGTCGATAAAGACATTCTGAACTGCGGTGAGGTCGGCTGGCTGGTATGCGCGATTAAAGATATCCTCGGCGCACCAGTGGGGGACACCCTGACTCTGGCTCGTCAGCCTGCTGACAAAGCGCTGCCGGGTTTCAAGAAAGTGAAACCTCAGGTTTACGCTGGCCTGTTCCCGGTCAGCTCCGATGATTATGAAAACTTCCGTGATGCGTTAGGCAAGCTTAGCCTTAACGATGCATCCCTGTTCTACGAACCAGAAAGTTCTACCGCGCTGGGCTTCGGTTTCCGTTGTGGCTTCCTGGGGCTGCTGCACATGGAAATCATTCAGGAACGTCTGGAACGTGAATACGATCTGGATCTGATCACCACAGCTCCGACAGTAGTTTATGAAGTTCTGACAACTGGCAATGAAACTGTCTATGTAGACAGTCCGTCTAAACTGCCTGCCCTGAATAACATTCTGGAACTGCGTGAGCCTATCGCTGAGTGTCACATGCTGATGCCACAGGAATATCTGGGTAGCGTGATTACTTTGTGTATTGAGAAACGTGGTGTCCAGACCAACATGGTTTACCACGGTAATCAGGTCGCACTGACTTATGAAATCCCGATGGCGGAAGTGGTACTCGATTTCTTCGACCGTCTGAAGTCAACGTCACGCGGTTATGCGTCGCTTGATTACAATTTCAAACGTTTTCAGACTTCTGACATGGTACGTGTTGATGTTCTAATCAACGGCGACCGTGTGGATGCACTGGCGCTGATCACTCACCGTGGTAATTCCCAGTTCCGTGGACGCCAGCTGGTTGAGAAGATGCAGGAACTGATCCCGCGTCAGCAGTTCGATATTGCTATCCAGGCGGCGATTGGTGCTCACATCATTGCCCGTTCAACCGTGAAGCAATTACGTAAAAACGTTCTCGCCAAATGTTATGGCGGCGACGTCAGCCGTAAGAAGAAACTCTTGCAGAAACAGAAAGATGGTAAGAAACGCATGAAACAAGTGGGTAATGTTGAGTTACCACAAGAAGCGTTCCTGGCCATTCTTCACGTGGGCAAAGACAGCAAGTAAATCCTTTATTGAGTCGTAGGGAGTATGCATGGCTAACATGTTTGCCCTGATTCTGGCGGTTGCAACGCTGGTGTCAGGGATTATCTGGTGCCTTGATCGTTTCAAGCTGGCACCCGCACGCCGGGCTAAAGTTGCTAAAATTAAGGCTGAAACGGGTGGTGCTGTTGACGATTCAACGCTGAACAAAGTGGCGAAGCAACCGGGCTGGGTGGAAACCTGTGCTTCGGTATTCCCTGTCTTGTTAGTTGTGTTTGTGGTGCGTTCATTTATTTATGAACCTTTCCAGATCCCGTCTGGCTCGATGATGCCGACGCTGCTTATTGGTGATTTCATCGTGGTTGAGAAATATGCCTACGGCCTGAAAGATCCCATTACTCAAACCAAGCTGATCTCAACCGGTGAACCGAAACGTGGTGATGTGGTGGTATTTAAATATCCGCAAAACCCGAGCGTGGACTATATTAAACGCCTGGTAGGCTTGCCCGGTGACCGGGTGACTTACGATCCGTTCAGCAAGCAGGTGACCGTGCAGCCTGCTTGCGAAACGGGCAAAAATTGCAGCACCGCGCTGGCTGTGACATATGATTCCGGTGTTGCCAGTGATTTCGTGCAGACTTTTGGTCAGTCTTCGGGCGGCGAAGCGAGCAGTGGTTTCTTTGAAACGCCGCCGTCCGCTAACGTGCCGCAAGACGGTATCCGTCTTGTACAGCGCAATGAAACGCTGGGCAATGTGACGCATCGTATTCTGACCGTGCCAGGTGCACGTGACCAACTGGGGGCTTATTATCAGCAACCGGGTCAGCCACTGGGGACATGGGTGGTGCCGGCTGGCCATTATTTCATGATGGGTGATAACCGTGATAATAGCGCTGACAGCCGTTATTGGGGTTTTGTGCCGGAACAGAATTTAGTGGGTAGAGCTTCTGCAATTTGGATGAGCTTTAAAAAACAGGAAGGTGAATGGCCTACCGGTGTTCGTTTAAGCCGTATTGGTGGAATTCATTAATTTAATGATGCCTATTAGCGCAGCATTATATTTCCACTCGTTGTAGAATATCCTTTCGGGCGATAAAAGTTGGCTCCCCTGATTTTAAATTTTAATTTAAGACGAACAGAGGGAGCCACTGCAAACGAAACAGCTTTGGATTGGCTTAGGGCGAAGCAGGCCTGTTCCGTATGCTGAAGTTTTTGACGCATTCTTAGTCTATTGGTAACTCATGAATCCCATCGTAATAAACAGGCTTCAGCGGAAGCTGGGCTACACTTTTCAACAGCAGGAGCTTTTATTGCAGGCACTGACTCACCGCAGCGCAAGCAGTAAACACAATGAGCGTTTAGAGTTCCTGGGTGACTCAATTCTTAGTTATGTCATTGCTAACGCGCTGTATCATCGTTTTCCTCGCGTAGACGAGGGCGATATGAGTCGCATGCGTGCCACGTTAGTACGTGGAAATACGCTGGCGGAAATGGCGCGTGAATTCGATCTCGGCGAATGCTTACGCTTAGGGCCGGGCGAATTGAAAAGTGGTGGTTTCCGCCGCGAGTCGATTCTTGCGGATACGGTGGAGGCACTCATTGGCGGCGTGTTTCTGGACAGTGATATCCAGACCGTCGAAAAGCTGATTCTCGATTGGTACCGTAGTCGTTTAGACGAAATCAGTCCCGGTGATAAGCAGAAAGACCCAAAAACCCGTTTACAGGAGTTTTTGCAAGGTCGCCATCTGCCGTTGCCTTCTTATCTGGTTGTGCAGGTTCGCGGTGAAGCGCACGATCAGGAGTTTACCATCCACTGCCAGGTCAGTGGCTTGAACCAGCCGGTTGTAGGAACCGGTTCAAGTCGCCGTAAAGCCGAGCAGGCGGCAGCGGAACAAGCGCTGATACAGCTGGAGCTTGAATGAGCGAAGAAAAGAATTACTGTGGTTTTGTTGCAATCGTAGGCCGTCCTAACGTCGGCAAATCTACCTTGCTGAATGAATTATTGGGGCAAAAAATCTCCATTACTTCCCGCAAACCGCAAACCACGCGTCACCGTATCATGGGTATCCATACCGAAGGACCCTATCAGGCCATTTACGTGGATACCCCGGGGCTGCATATTGAAGAAAAACGGGCCATCAACCGTCTGATGAACCGTGCTGCAAGCAGCTCAATCGGTGATGTTGAACTGGTGATCTTCGTTGTTGAAGGCACTCTCTGGACTCCGGATGACGAAATGGTGGTTAACAAACTGCGTGATTTGAAATCACCGGTTCTGCTGGCGATCAACAAGATTGATAACGTCACCGACAAATCTAAGTTGTTGCCACATTTGCAATTCCTTAGTGAGCAGATGAACTTCGTCGATATCGTGCCTATCTCTGCAGAGAAAGGAACGAATGTTGATACTATCGCGGCTCTGGTGCGTAAACGTCTGCCGGAAGCGGTTCATCACTTCCCGGAAGATTACATTACTGACCGTTCACAGCGCTTTATGGCTTCTGAAATCATCCGTGAAAAACTGATGCGTTTCCTGGGCGAAGAGCTGCCGTATTCTGTGACCGTTGAAATCGAACGCTTTGTCAGCAATGAACGGGGTGGGTACGACATCAATGGCCTGATTCTGGTAGAACGTGAAGGCCAGAAGAAAATGGTTATCGGCAATAAAGGCTCTAAAATCAAGACGATTGGCATTGAAGCCCGCCATGACATGGAAAACATGTTTGAAGCGAAAGTCCATCTTGAGTTGTGGGTTAAGGTCAAATCCGGCTGGGCAGACGACGAACGTGCGTTGCGCAGTCTGGGTTATGTAGACGACTTATAAGGTCCGCGCCTATGGAAGGCTGGCAACGCGCATTTGTTTTGCATGGGCGACCTTACAGTGAAACCAGCTTAATGCTGGATCTGTTCACTGAGGGACAAGGGCGGGTTCGCATACTGGCTAAAGGTGCGCGTGGTCGCCGGTCCAATTTAAAAGGCTGCCTGCAGCCTTTTACGCCTTTACTGGTTCGCTGGAGCGGGCGGGGCGAAGTGAAAACCTTGCGTAATGCTGAACCGGTCTCCCTGGCACTTCCCCTTTCTGGTCTGATGCTTTACAGCGGTCTGTACGTCAATGAACTCGTTTCTCGGGTGCTTGAGCAGGAAGCTAATTACTCTTCGTTGTTCTTCGATTATCTCAATTGTCTGCAAAATCTCGCCAGTGCCAGCGGTTCTCCTGAGTATGCGTTGCGTCAGTTCGAACTCTCTCTTTTACATCATCTGGGTTACGGCGTGGATTTCCTGCATTGCGCAGGCAGCGGTGAAGAAGTCAGTGACACCATGACGTACCGTTACCGTGAAGAAAAAGGTTTTATCGCCAGTCTGGTGATTGATAATTCCAGTTTCACCGGCAGAGATTTGAAAGCACTGGCCAGCCGTGAATTCCCGGATGTCTCAACGCTGCGGGCTGCCAAGCGTTTTACCCGTATGGCGCTGAAACCCTATCTTGGCGGCAAACCCCTGAAAAGCCGCGAGCTCTTCCGCCAGTTTCAGGTCAAAAAACCTGTCTCACCTTCTGACAATTCTTCCAGCTAATTCGGACTCCGGGCTACACGCCGCCACTCTCAAGGGTGTAAACTGCAGAAATTAGCTTTTTGTTCCATTCATAAATCAATTCATTCTTAAATCTGGAGCTGTTATGGCTGAGTTGCTGTTGGGCGTTAATATTGATCACATTGCGACACTGCGTAATGCACGCGGTACGGCTTACCCTGATCCGGTTCAGGCGGCATTTATCGCTGAGCAGGCTGGTGCTGATGGGATCACCGTCCACCTGCGTGAAGATCGCCGTCATATCACCGATCGCGACGTACGCCTCCTGCGTCAGACTATCCAAACCCGCATGAACCTCGAAATGGCTGTCACCGATGAAATGGTCGGTATTGCCTGTGAAGTTTTACCGCATTTCTGCTGTCTGGTGCCGGAAAAACGCGAAGAAGTGACGACCGAAGGGGGGCTGGATGTGGCTGGTCAGTTGGATAAAATGACCGTTGCAGTCAGCCGTCTCAGCGAAGCGGGCATACTGGTTTCCCTGTTTATCGACCCGGATATGCGCCAGATTGATGCTGCTGTTGCTGTGGGGGCGCCTTATATCGAAATTCATACCGGTGCTTATGCTGAAGCGAAAACTGACCTTGAACGTCAGGCCGAGCTGGAGCGCATTAAACAGGGCGCGGCATATGCAGCCGGTAAAGGTCTGAAAGTGAATGCCGGCCACGGTCTGACATACCACAACGTGCAGCCGATCGCCGCATTGCCTGAAATGCATGAGCTGAATATCGGCCATGCGATTATCGGTCAGGCTGTTATCGACGGATTATCTTGTGCAGTACGTGAAATGAAAAACCTGATGCGGGAAGCGCGCCGGTAATGAGTATTTTAGGTTTAGGTACGGATATCGTTGAAATTTCCCGTATCGAAGCGGTGATTGAACGCAGTGGCGACCGTCTGGCGAAGCGTATTTTGTGCGCGAATGAATGGGCGGTTTATGAGCAACATCAGCAACCGGTCCGATTTCTGGCGAAGCGGTTTGCTGTCAAGGAAGCCGCGGCTAAAGCGCTGGGAACCGGTATCCGCAACGGTCTGGCGTTTGAGCAATTTGAAGTCGTCAATGATGTGCTGGGGAAACCAGGTCTGGTTTTCCATGCCCGCGCGGCGGAAATGGCGGCCGAGATGGGTGTGAAATCGGTTCATGTTACCCTGGCGGATGAAAGGCGTTATGCCTGTGCCACTGTAATCATAGAAAACTAATACTACTTATTTTTGGCATTGCATCACGGCGTGATTACAGCGTGTGATGCAATGCCACAAATTTATCCCAAAGCTGTTCGTTGGTTTCGGTGTGTTGCGGATTGATGATGATGGTATTGTCGATCGGGCAGACGCTCTGACAGGTTGGTTTATCATAATGTCCGACGCATTCCGTACACCGATCGCTGTCAATTTCGTAAATCTCATTGCCCATCGAGATCGCCTGATTCGGGCACTCCGGTTCGCACATATCGCAATTAATGCATTTGTGTGTGATCAGCAGGGCCATGACGTTTTCTCTTATGTTCAATAAACAGGTCAATAATCAGGGCGCGCAGTATAGCAGAATTGCGCTGGTGTAGGTTCTGCATTCATGCCTTTCCACGCCCCCAATGATCCTGATCAAATCAGCTTTTTCACCAGTTCTTCGCTGTGGCGGATCCTCTCCGGCGCGTGCGCTGTATCCTGTTGAACCAGCGCGACAAACAGCAAATCAGTCAGGGAATATTGCGCCGTGGTGGCCGAGAGCGCTGCGCCGCGGGTCGCGGGTAATTCTGCCACTGTATACAAACAATGGTCTGCCTGTTGTTGCAGGGTATTAGGTGAAAACCCGGTAATGGCCAGGACCTTTGCACCACTCTCGCGGGCGACTTTTGCCGCGAGATTGATTTCGTTCCGTTCACCGCTGAAGGAAATCGCCAGCAATAAATCTTCTTTCGACAGCGCCTGCACGGTAGCAACCAGGACATGAGTATCGGATTCGGCAATGGCCGTGACCCCGATTTTCAGCAACTTATACGCCAGATCCTTCGCCACTAATCCGGATGCGCCAATACCGCTCAGCACAATTTTTCGGGCACCGGTGAGCATCGACAACGCAATTTGCAGACGCGGTTCGCTGTTAATATCCAGTGTTGCGCGAAGCGCCGACTGTTTCTCTGCCAGTAATTTCTCCCCCACAACATGCAGGCTGTCGGTGCTTAAAATCTGATTATGCACCGTCACCGGCTCACTGTTTTCCGGTGATGCCAGGGATTCACTCATTGCGAGTTTCAGCGCGGGGAAGCCTTTATAGCCAAGTTTTTGGGCAAATTTCACCACGCCAGACTGGCTGACACCCGCTATTTCAGCCAGTTTCTGCGAACTCATATGACGCGCTTTCTCCGGCTGAGCCAGTAGAAAATCAGCCAGTTTTCGGTCATTTTGCGCCAGCGTCGGATAAAGCTGGCGGATACGGATCATACAACTCATGGAGGATTTATCCCGGTGTGTCTGAATACTTGCATCACATTTTACGGATTATGTTATCTAAAATAGCAAATATTCCTCGCATTGATGAATAATATATTCAAATATTGAGTAATAAATTTGAATTAAAAATTCAGGAGAGAAGCATGAACACAGATCTTAATTTAGGGGCACTGGTTTCAGAAAGCCGAAATCCGGATACGATGAATTTAGATGAGATGTCTACGCTGGAACTGGTGGCCTGTTTTAATCAGGAAGACCGCAAAGTGCCGGAAGCCATCAACAAGGTTCTGCCGCAGATTGCCTTGGCTATCGATAAAGCCGCTGCGTCATTTCAGGCTGGCGGGCGTCTGATTTATCTCGGTGCCGGTACCAGTGGCCGCCTCGGCGTTCTTGATGCGTCTGAATGCCCGCCGACGTTTGGCGTTCCGCACGGCATGGTTGTCGGGTTAATTGCCGGTGGGCCGGGCGCGCTGCTTAAAGCGGTGGAAGGGGCAGAAGACAGCGAAGCGCTGGGTGTTGAAGATTTAAAGAATCTGAATCTGAAGGCTCAGGACACCGTTGTCGGATTAGCTGCGAGCGGACGTACGCCTTATGTCATTGGCGCTTTGCGCTATGCCACAGAAATGGGCTGCGCCACAGTAGCGATTTCCTGTAACCCGGATTCTCCGATTGCGCGCGAAGCCAGCATCGCGATTTCTCCGGTTGTAGGGCCGGAAGCACTGACCGGTTCAACGCGTTTGAAATCCGGCACGGCGCAGAAGCTGGTGCTGAATATGATTTCAACCGGGGCGATGGTCAAAAGTGGCAAGGTTTATCAGAACCTGATGGTCGACGTGAAAGCGACCAACGTCAAACTGGTCGATCGTGCCTGCCGGATCGTTGTCGAGGCCACGGGCGCGGCACGCCATGATGCTGAGCTGGCGCTGTCTCAGACTGATTTTGACGTTAAACCGGCTATTCTCATGCTACTGGCTGGTATTGATGCATCACAGGCGAAAGCACGACTGGTGCAACATAACGGATTCCTGCGCGCCGCACTGGCTGATTAACCTCAAGGAGTTGAGCATGGCGATGGCAATGGATAAAACGCAGCGGCTGGCTTCCCAGATTCTGCAGGGTGTCGGCGGCGAACGGAATATCAGCAAACTGGAAAACTGCATGACCCGCGTGCGTGTGGAAGTGCACGACGATAATCGGCTGGATCTGACCAGCCTGAAAACGCTTGAAGGTATCAAAGGTTACCTGAAGCAGGGTGACCAGCATCAGTTCATTGTCGGCCCTGGCGCGGCGGCAAAAGTGGTGGATGCGATGCGTCTGTTGCTTAATCCTGCCGGGACGGTGAGTTCGCCAGGTGATGAAAGCGAGATTGCCCGCAATAAAGCCAGCGCCAAAACAAAATACTCTGCGCCGATGAGTGGGGCGCTGCGCAAACTGGCTGATGTATTTATCCCGCTGATCCCGGCATTTATCGCCTCGGGGTTGATTATGGGCATTATCAATCTGCTCAAGCGGCCGGATATCGCCGGTTCCATTGCCCTTGATTATCCTAATGTGCTTGGCTTGCTGGCGATTTTTGGTGGCGCTGTGTTTGCCATCATGAATATTTTAGTTGGCGTGAATGCGGCGCGCGTTTTCGGCGGTTCTCAGGCCATGGGCGGCGTAATGGCGGGGATTCTCTCCAGCCCTGCACTGGCGCAAATTACCCTGTTTGGTGAAGCTTTACAGCCCGGTCGCGGCGGTGTGATCGCAGTATTGCTGGTCGTTGCGCTGATGTGCTGGCTGGAGAAAAGGTTGCGTCAGTGGCTGCCGGAGTCGGTCGAACTGATCCTCAATCCACTGATTACTACACTTATCACTGCGACACTGGCGATTGTCATCCTTCAGCCGATCGGTGGCTATATCTCTGACGGCATCGCGCATGGCGTTAATATCGCTATTGATAAAGGCGGATTACTGGTGGGCGCGGTGCTGGCAGGGACATTTCTGCCGCTGGTGTTATCCGGTCTGCATCAGGGGCTGGTGCCGATCCACGTTGAGCTGATCCAGGCACATGGTTCTAATCCGCTGCTGCCGATTTTAGCCATGGCCGGTGTGGGGCAGGTGGGAGCGGCAATCGCAGTTTATATTAAAACCCGAAACCCGCGGCTGAAAAAAGTGATTAAAGGGGCGCTACCGGTGGGCATTCTCGGCATCGGTGAACCGCTGATATTCGGTGTTACGCTGCCGCTCGGCCGCCCTTTTATTGGTGCGTGTCTGGGCGGAGCCGTCGGTGGTGCGCTAATCTGTTACTGGAAAGTCGCGACAGTTATCACGTTTGGTATTTCCGGGCTGCCGCTGGCGCTGACCATTATTTCCGGCAAAGTGATGTTGTATCTGACGGGTTTAGTCATTACGGTATTGGCTGGTTTTATTTTTACCTGGTTGATGGGGTTCAACGATCCCGAGGAGTAGCGGATTGAGTAAGAAGCCTGATCGGCGGGTGGTCTTTTTTGATCTTGATGGCACCCTGCACCAGCAGGATATGTTCGGTAGCTTTCTGCGGTTTTTGCTCAGGCGGATGCCGCAGAATCTGATTTTAGTCGTGCCGGTTCTGCCGCTGGTGGGAATCGGACTGTTTATTCACGGGCGCGCCGCGCGCTGGCCCATGAGCCTGTTACTGTGGTCGATTACTTTCGGCCACGGTGAAGCGCGTCTGAAAGCACTGGAGCTGCAATTTGTCGCTGCGTTTCGCGAGAAAGTGGTGGAGTTTCCGGTGGTGCAGCGCAGGCTGCGTGAATATCTCGACAGCGAGGATACCGAAGTTTGGCTGATCACCGGGTCGCCGGAAAATCTGGTGCAGCAGGTCTATAATACGTCCCTGTTTTTGCCGCAGGTTCGTCTGGTCGGCAGCCGGATCGCCCGTGGCAAAGGCGGATGGGTGCTGCCCTTGCGTTGTCTGGGTGAAGAGAAAGTCGTGCAACTCGAAAGCCGCATTGGCTCACCGCTTAAACTTTACAGCGGATACAGCGACAGCAAACAGGACAATCCGTTGTTGTTCTTTTGTGAGCATCGTTTTCGCGTCAGTAAACAGGGCGAGTTACAGCAACTGGAATAACCGCCAGCGCAAAATTCAGATAAAATGTCTGCCGGTAAAAAATGATTGAGGTTGAAGTGGCAGACGCAGAGTTGGCAGTAATAAATGATGATGAACACTGGATGCGACATGCTATGAATCTGGCGCTGAAAGCGCAGGATGAGGGTGAAGTGCCTGTGGGGGCGGTACTGGTTTTAGACAATCAGGTGATTGGTGAAGGCTGGAACCGGTCTATCGGCCATCATGATCCGACAGCGCATGCCGAAATCATGGCATTACGTCAGGGCGGCAACGCCGTGCAAAATTATCGTCTGCTCAATGCCACATTGTACGTTACGCTGGAACCTTGTGTTATGTGCGCGGGGGCGATGATCCACAGCCGGATCCGTCGCGTGGTGTATGGTGCCGCTGATGCCAAAACCGGCGCAGCGGGCTCTTTGCTCGATGTATTGCGCCATCCGGGCATGAATCATCAGGTGGAGATTACGGCGGGTGTGCTGGCAGAAGCGTGTTCGGAACAACTGAGTGCATTTTTTCGTTTTCGCCGCAGCCAGAAAAAAGCGCTGCGACTGGCAGAGCGTGCCGCGCAGGCCGGTGATGCGGCAGATGATCAGGCCTGAGAAACAGGCCTGCCAGTCTTACGGTGCCAGCGCTTCCTGCGCATTCACCACCGGATATCCCTGACCTAACTGAGCCTGCAAGGCCGCTTTCTGTGCCTGCTGTTTTTCCTTTTCCATCAGATATCCCACCAGACTCAGCTGATAACGACGGATATTCTCCACATAGTTATATGCCTGTGTACCGCGTGCATAACCGTAAGTCGTCCGGCTAAAGAAGCGTTTCTGATTCAGCATCGGCAGACGCTGTTTCACATCTGCCCAGCTGTCCGGATTGGCTTTCTGTTGCGCCGTCAGTTTGCGGGCATCCAGCATATGGCCGTAACCCATGTTATAGGCTGCCAGCGCAAACCAGATCCGTTCATCCTGCGGAACAGATTCCGGCATTTTATCCATCAGATGCGACAGATACTGGGCACCGCCACGGATGCTTTGTTCGGCATCCGTGCGGTCGTCGACATTCAACCCGCCAGCGGTAGCGCGGGTCAGCATCATCACACCCCGTACACCGGTCGGGGATTTTGCCTGCGGATCCCAGTGGGACTCCTGATAGGCGATAGCCGCCAGTAAACGCCAGTCAATATTCCCGGCATACTTTTCGAACAGCGGCTGTAAATCCGGCAGCGTACTGTCGATGGCATTGAGGAAAGTCCGGGTATCAACGTAATCAAAATCGCCCACGTGCCCGAGATATTTCTCTTCCAGCTTTTCCAGGGTGCCGTCTTCTGAAATCTGGCTGAAAAAGTCCAGCATGGCGGCAGAAAGGCTGTCGTCATCAGGTTGTTTGCGGTAGTACCAGGTCACAGGTTCGTCGTCAGTCGCATCAAAAGCCACCGCAAGACGCGGATAAACACGCTGCATCAGGGCGATGGTCACCGAATCGCCCAGCGTATAATCAAGTTTACCGTTCTCGACTTGCTGCAACAGATCGCGTGGTGACATCTTATCGGTCGTGGTCCATGCGAGGTCGGGATACTTTTTGCTGGCGGCTTCCAGTGTGGCGATATGCGCGCTGCCAGCAGACACCACCAGCGAGCCTTTGATGTCTGCGAAGCTTTTCGGGCGCACTGATCCCTGCCGGTAAACCAGTTGCTGGGAAACGGAATAGTATTCCGGGCCAGCACGGTAGTTTTTCAGCCGCTCATTGTTGTACACCAGACCGGAAGCCAGCATGTCAGTATTATCATGATCCAGATCGTCGAACATGCTCTCAATGGTGGTGTGCTGTGTCACGACCAGCTGCACGCCCAGATAATCTGCAAAGCGTTTAGCCAGTTCGTAATCGAAACCGAGATTGCCTTCCGGGGAGTTCATAAAAGTCAGTGGAGAATTGAGCGTGCTTACGCGCAATTCTCCACGGGATTTTATTTGATCCAGTTGGTCGCCTTCACCTCTGTGCCACGGGACTGCCGGCCATAAAGCCAGCGCCAGTAACAGGGCGGCGATCCCCATCAGAACATAATTAATTTTTAGTCGCGTCAAATAGTTATCTCGCTGCGGCGCTCTTGTTTTTTTACGCTATGCTGTGCAGTTAGTATGGCTATATCCCCAGTGCTGACGCATTTTGCTCAACAAAACGGCAGTCTGCAACTTTATTCATGATATCCGTAAAATATGTGGGGCTATAAATGAATATCAAGTTTCCCTGCGCAAACGGTTTCGTCGGGCGTCAGCTTTCTTTATAATAGCCCGCGTTTTCCCCCTGTTGCGCCCAAAGAAGCACTGTGGTCAGTGTCTTCGAAGACGAGAGATCTGTGATTATGGAAATACTGCGTGGTTCGCCCGCTTTGTCGGCTTTTCGCATTAACAAATTGTTGTCCCGTTGTCAGGAAGCCCGTCTTCCGGTCAGCGATATCTACGCCGAATATGTACATTTTGCCGATGTCAGCGCGCCGCTGAGTTCGGACGAACAAACCAAGTTACAACGCCTCCTGAAATACGGTCCTTCTCTCGCTGAACACGCTCCTTCTGGTCGTTTACTGCTGGTTACCCCGCGCCCTGGCACCATTTCTCCGTGGTCTTCCAAAGCTACCGATATTGCACACAATTGCGGCTTGTCGCAGGTTGTGCGTCTGGAACGCGGTCTGGCATTTTATGTACAGGCGCCGCAACTGACCGAACCACAGTGGAATGAACTGGGCGCATTACTGCATGACCGCATGATGGAAACTGTCTTTGGTCATCTGGAAGACGCCAGCGCGCTGTTTGCGCAGCATCAGCCGGCCCCGGTGCAGCATGTGGATATCCTGGGCGTTGGCCGTGGCGCTCTGGAAGCCGCCAACACCAAATTAGGTCTGGCACTGGCTCAGGACGAAATTGATTATCTGATGGATGCCTTTACGTCGTTGGGGCGCAACCCGACGGACATCGAACTGTATATGTTCGCACAGGCAAACTCAGAACACTGCCGTCACAAAATCTTCAACGCAGACTGGATTATCGACGGCGAAACGCAGCCGAAATCCCTGTTTAAGATGATCAAGAACACGTTCGAACACACTCCCGATCACGTGCTGTCCGCGTATAAAGATAACGCCGCCGTGATGGAAGGTTCGCAGGTCGGTCGCTTCTACGCCGATGCGAAAGACGGTCTGTACGATTTCCATCAGGAGCAGGCGCATATCCTGATGAAGGTCGAAACCCATAACCACCCGACGGCGATCTCTCCGTGGCCAGGTGCGGCCACAGGTTCCGGCGGTGAAATCCGTGACGAAGGTGCAACCGGTCGCGGCGCGAAACCGAAAGCCGGTCTGGTCGGTTTCTCCGTGTCAAACCTGCGTATTCCTGGTTTTGAACAGCCGTGGGAAGAAGATTTTGGTAAGCCGGATCGTATCGTTACCGCGCTGGATATCATGACCGATGGCCCGCTGGGCGGCGCAGCATTTAACAACGAATTCGGTCGTCCGGCGTTGCTGGGCTACTTCCGTACTTACGAAGAAAACGTCAATAGTCACAACGGCCCTGAACTGCGCGGTTATCACAAACCGATCATGCTGGCGGGCGGTATCGGCAACATCCGTGCCGATCACGTGCAGAAAGGTGAAATCACGGTTGGCGCGAAACTGATTGTACTTGGCGGCCCGGCGATGAATATCGGTCTGGGTGGCGGCGCGGCGTCTTCTATGGCTTCCGGCCAGTCTGATGCCGATCTGGATTTTGCTTCCGTACAGCGCGACAACCCGGAAATGGAACGCCGTTGTCAGGAAGTGATCGACCGCTGCTGGCAACTGGGCGAAGCCAACCCGATTTTATTTATCCATGATGTCGGTGCCGGCGGTTTATCTAACGCCATGCCGGAACTGGTCAGCGATGGCAACCGTGGCGGGCGTTTCCAGCTTCGTGACATCCTGAACGACGAACCGGGCATGAGCCCGCTGGAAGTCTGGTGTAACGAATCACAGGAACGTTATGTGCTGGCGGTGTCTCCGGCGCAGCTTGAACAGTTCGATGCGATTTGCCAGCGTGAACGAGCACCTTACGCGGTCATCGGTGAAGCCACCGAAGAAATGCATCTTTCTCTGAAAGACAGCCATTTCGACAACCAGCCAATTGATATGCCGCTGGATGTCCTGCTGGGTAAAACGCCAAAAATGACCCGCGACGTCACCACATTGAAAGCGAAAGGTGACGACCTGAATGCGGAAAACATCCAGATTGCGGAAGCGGTAAATCGCGTTCTGCATTTGCCAGCTGTTGCTGAGAAAACCTTCCTGATCACCATCGGCGACCGCACCGTCACCGGCATGGTCGCGCGCGACCAGATGGTCGGCCCGTGGCAGATCCCGGTAGCCGACTGCGCAGTCACCACCGCCAGCCTCGACAGCTACCACGGCGAAGCGATGTCACTGGGCGAACGCGCTCCGGTTGCCTTGCTGGACTTCGCTGCCTCTGGTCGCATGGCCGTTGGTGAAGCGCTCACGAATATTGCTGCGGTGGAAATCGGCAGCCTGAAACGCGTTAAGCTTTCTGCTAACTGGATGTCTGCGGCCGGTCACCCGGGCGAAGATGCCGGTTTATACGCGGCTGTAAAAGCGGTGGGCGAAGAACTGTGTCCGGCGCTGGGTATTACTATTCCGGTGGGCAAAGACTCCATGTCGATGAAAACCCGCTGGCAGGAAGGTAACGAACAACGCGAGATGACGTCTCCGCTGTCGCTGGTAATCACCGCGTTTGCCCGTGTCGAAGACGTCCGCCATACCGTGACGCCGCAACTGCGCACCGACCAGGGTGACACCGCATTGCTGTTGGTGGATCTGGGGGCAGGTCATAACGCACTGGGCGCGACAGCGCTGGCACAGGTTTACCGTCAGCTCGGTAACACGCCTGCTGACGTTCGCAGCGCAGAGCAACTGGGTGGTTTCTTCAACGCCATGCAGGCGCTGGTGTCTGAACAGAAATTGCTGGCCTACCATGACCGTTCCGACGGTGGTTTGGTGGTGACGCTGGCTGAAATGGCCTTTGCCGGACATTGCGGCCTGACTGCAGATATTGCTGCGCTGGGCAACGATGTGCTGGCTGCATTGTTCAACGAAGAACTGGGCGCCGTGATCCAGGTTTGTGCATCAGACCGTGAAGCGGTGGAAAAAACCCTGGCTGATTTTGGTCTGGCGGATTGCACACATTACCTCGGTACCGTGGAAACCGGCGATCGCTTCATCATCACTTCCGGCAGTAAGCCGGTGTACAGCGAAAGCCGTACCACGCTGCGCACCTGGTGGGCAGAAACCACCTGGCAGATGCAGCGCCTGCGCGATAACCCTGAATGTGCCGATCAGGAACATCAGGCGAAAACCAACGATCTCGATCCGGGTCTGAACGTCAAACTGACTTTCGCTCCGGATGAAGACGTAGCCGCGCCATACATCGCCAAAGGTGCGCGTCCGAAAGTCGCTGTTCTGCGCGAGCAGGGTGTGAACTCACACGTTGAAATGGCTGCTGCTTTCCACCGTGCCGGTTTCGATGCGGTTGACGTGCATATGAGTGACCTGCTGGCCGGTCGCCGTGATTTACAGGATTTCCACACGCTGGTAGCGTGCGGTGGATTCTCTTACGGTGACGTGCTGGGTGCGGGTGAAGGCTGGGCGAAATCCGTCCTGTTCAACGACCGCGTGCGTGAAGAGTTTGAAGAATTCTTCCACCGTCCGCAGACGCTGGCACTGGGCGTGTGTAACGGTTGTCAGATGATGTCTAACCTCAAAGAGCTGATCCCGGGCGCAGAGCATTGGCCACGCTTCGTGCGTAACCTGTCTGACCGCTTCGAAGCGCGTTTCAGCCTGGTGGAAGTGACGGCCAGCCCGTCGATGTTTATGCAGGGCATGGCCGGTTCACGTATGCCAATCGCGGTTTCCCACGGCGAAGGACACGTGGAAGTCCGTGACGCCGCGCATCTGGCGCAAATTGAGCACAGCAATCTGGTGGCGCTGCGCTTTGTGGATAATAACGGTCATGCGACCGAAAACTATCCGGCGAACCCTAACGGCTCCCCGAACGGGATAACCGCGGTCACTAACCTGTCAGGCCGCGTCACTGTAATGATGCCGCACCCGGAGCGTGTTTTCCGCACGGTCAGCAACTCCTGGCATCCGGAAGAGTGGGGCGAAGACAGCCCGTGGATGCGCATGTTCCGTAATGCGCGTAAACAGCTTGGTTGATGCTTAATAAGCCTCAGTAATAAAAATCCGCAGTGCGAAAGCCTGCGGATTTTTTGTATCCGGGTATCCGGCAAAGAAGTAAACTTCAGCCAAAGCGGCTCTGTGTAAAAGAAAATTTCAGTTTACACGCGACCATAAATTTCTAATGCATTGTTTTATAATGAAATAACTTTATTATATTCATGTGGTTTATCATTGCTTAATTAATGATTAACTATTTATATGTGTTTGTCGTTATATACTGCCCCGGTCAACTCAACAGGGCTTTAACGCCAATGAAAAATTTATATTCCGTGAATTATCGCGCAGCATTCGCTTTTGCATTTTTAACCTTTTCATTATTGCTTTCAATTAATGTTAAGGCGCAAGATAATGTTATTAATTCTCAGCAGCAGAATGTTTCCTCGCAAGAAAATGATAAAGGCTTATGGGATTCCTATAAAAATAATGTTGCTGAAACATGGATGGCACCTCAGCAGCAGGATCTCTTTCTGCCTGTATTAACGCGTCATAACCGACATACACACAGTCAAAAACAAATTGATGGGTATAATGAACATCCGTGGGGCGGCGGTTATGGTATTTCACGTTATGATGAAAAAGGAAACTGGCACGGGATTTATGCAATGGCCTTTAAAGACTCCTTTAATAAATGGGAGCCTGTGGCCGGTTACGCTTATGAAAAAATATGGCAGCCACTGGATGATAAAGAATTTCGTCTGGGGGCAGGGTATATAACCGCTGTCTCGGCGCGGGATAATTATGATTACGTCCCCTTCCCGTTAGTCCTGCCGCTGGTGTCTGTCGGGTACTCGAGACTGACTTTCCAGGCTACCTATATTCCCGGTACAAATTCTAAGGGGAATGTACTTTTTGGCTGGCTGCGTTTGCAAATTTAATAGGAATAGTCTTTAAAGTAATGTTTGTGAGTGTAAGAAATGTTGTATTGGTTTCAGGAAAAATCTGATAATTGGAAAACCATTTTCTTAAAATTCAGATGATTAACGATTTACAGTATTTTTGTTTTATCCGTGTTTATATTCTTCATTCATGATGGAGTTATGATAGAGCTTCAACATGGAGTTAAAACAATAAATGCACATCGTTAATATTAGAAACGTTATCAGGGAAATCATTTTTTTTGGCGCCATCAGTGTGAGTGCGTCAGCATCAGCTAATAATAGTGGTACTAACCCCGTCAGCGATCCCTATACCATTCAGTACAAATCGCTGGCTGCGAACGTGTGGTCAGACTTCACCGATAAAGTATCAACGACCTGGAATGATTCTGATGCACAGGATTTGTATCTGCCGGTAATCACCTGGCATAACCGTCTGACCTACGATAAAGAGAAAACCGATAAATACAACGAACGTCCGTGGGGGGGAGGCTATGGTATTTCCAGATATGATGAAAAGGGTAACTGGAATGGCATTTATTTTATGGCGTTTAAAGATTCCCACAATAAATGGGAACCCATCGGCGGTTACGGCTGGGAAAAAATATGGACGCCAGCAGAAGATAAAAACTTTCGCTTAGGGCTGGGGTATACCGCGGCGGTGACGGCGCGTGACGATTATGAATATATTCCTATCCCGATTGTTTTACCGCTGGCTTCTGTCGGCTATAACAAACTGACCTTCCAGGCGACGTATATTCCGGGAACCTACAATAACGGCAATGTGTTCTTTGCGTGGCTGCGTTATCAGTTCTGATGCGTTTTTTGTGACTGTACAAAGCCCGGCCACAGGTTGTGAACCTGATCCCCCACTTCTGATGAATATTCCACTATGCTAAAAATTCACCGCAGGAATCAATCTGTTGGCTTCTGCGGTGTTTTTTGTTTTCAGGGAATCTACAAAACACTTCATCAAGAGGATCACTCGTGAAAAAAGCATCCCGTTATTTTGCATTGTCTGCACTTGCCTGCGTTTTACCTCTCACGTTGCCCGTCGCTCAGGCCGCCCAGTCCGATAATTTAGAACTGCAACAGGTTCTGGTGCTTAGCCGGCACGGTATCCGCGCCCCGTTGGTCAATTATGGCGATGTGCTGGCCGAATCGACAACACACACCTGGCCGGTATGGAAAACCGAAGGCGGTTTGCTGACACCGAAAGGCGGTCAGGTTTCCGAACATATGGGGCATTATTTCCGTGCCTGGCTGGCGAAAGACAAACTGCTGCCTGCCGCCGGATGCCCTGAAAATGCGCAGGTCTTTACCTACGCCAACAGTTTGCCGCGCACCATTGATACCGCGAAACACTTCACCACCGGCGCTTTTCCCGGCTGCGATGTCGCGGTGCTTAACCGCGTAGAAATCGGCAAGATGGATCCGGTGTTTAACCCGATTATTACCGCAGAAGTGAACGATACCTTCAAAACCAGCGCCCTGAATTCCATTAATCAGCACGCGGGTGAGGGCGGTCTGACGGGATTGAATCAGCGTCTCAAGCCGAACTATCAGTTGCTGGAAAGCATCCTCGACTACAAAAACAGTAAAATCTGTAAAGAGAAACAGCAGTGCGATCTGGCTTCGCAGCCGTCAGACGTGGTGCTGACACAGGGCAAAGAACCGGGCATTACCGGGCCGCTGCGTATGGCCACCGGGGCGACCGATGCGTTCATGTTGCAGTACTACGAAGGTTTCCCGATGAAAGATGTTGCCTGGGGTAAAATTGATACGCCAGACCAATGGACAAAGCTGGAAACCATCAAAAATCTGTATCACGAAACACTTTTCGGCTCGCCGGCGATTGCTGCCAACGCGGCTAAACCATTGCTGACCTTTATTGCCGGTGCGCTGGACCCGAAACTGGCGTCAACCGCCGATCAGAAAGCCGCGCAACAGGCAAAACTGGCGGTGCTGGTCGGGCACGATTCGAATATCGCTTCCTTGCTGGCCGCACTGAAAACGCAGGATTATCAGTTGCCGGGGCAGTACGAGCGGACGCCTATCAGCGGCACGGTGGTCTTCCAGCGCTGGCATGACAAGAAAGCGGATAAGGATCTGATGAAAATTGAATACGTTTATCCGACCGCCCGTCAGATCCGCAACAATGTGGCGCTGAGTCTGAAAAATCCGCCGGAACGTGTGACGCTGCACATTGAAGGATGTACCGCCGACAAACAGGGCTTCTGCCCGATGGAACAATTTACTCAGGCACTGCAAAAAGATATGAAGGGCTGAGTCTGTTAGCCGCTAGCTGGCAATAGATAGTGATTTAAGTTAGTTAGCGGCATCCATTCGTTACCCGATAATGTGTCAGGTTCCCTGACTCTGGCACATTATGGCGTCCTCTTCGTTTTACCTCAGCGCCCGTCAGCGGGCCAAAATCACCCTCCGTTCGCACCATTTCTGGTGGCGGCGGGAAATCCCCACCTGGCTACTGATTGTCTCGGTTTACAGCGGCTGGTTTGCGGCAGTGTATTTCTGGAATAATCTCGGGCCATGGCTCGCAACGCCTGTGCTTATCTGGTTCACGACCTGGTATATGTCGCTGCAACATGAACTCATCCACGGGCATCCGACCCGCAAACCCTGGCTGAATCAGCTGATTGGCACGCTGCCGCTGGCGGTCTGGTATCCCTATGGCCTGTATCGCGACACGCATCTGCAACATCACCGCAATGAACATCTGACGCTGCCCGGCGATGATCCTGAAGCCTATTATTTCAGCCGCGCCAGTTGGGAAAGTCTGTCGCCCGCCATGAAGGCCGTTGTCCGTCTGCGCAATACCTTGCCGGGAAGAATGCTCATTGGCCCGTTACTGGATATCGTCAGTACGCTGACCGGCGCGCTGATAGCCGTGTTGCGCGGTGAGTGGCGCACAGTGGGGATGTGGCTGATACATGGCGCATTGCTGGTGGTTGTGTTCAGCGGGATGGCGCAACGCGGGCTGTCGCCGCTGTATTTTATTTTCGCAGTAAGTTATCCGGCACTCAGTCTGACCAAAGTTCGTTCTTTCTTTGAGCATCGCGCAGAGCATGCGCCGCAGGCCAGATCAACGCTGAATGAAGCCGGTTTTTTGTGGCGTTTACTGTTTCTGAATCTGAATTATCATCTGGTGCATCACGATTTACCCGGCGTGCCATGGTATGCGCTGCGCCAGATCTATGTCGCTGACCGCGAAGCCTATATTCAGCGCAGCGGGGGTTTTGTGGTGCACGGTTATCGCCAGTGGTTCCGTGACCACACGCAGACACCCGTTGACGTCGAAGCTCATCCTTTTGCCGCCGGGAAATCTCCGGCGCAATCCGTGCCAGGCGACTATGATTATCAGCAGGATACCCCCTGACGGAGTGGCCAGATGATGCTGATGTCTTTGCCGATGTACGCGGTTTCTCCCGCTGATGTGGAAGCGTTCGCCGGAGTGTTACGCCAAAAACTCAGGCAACTTGGCCTCGCCTCCACGCCGGACAGGCTTAACTGGCCGCAGGATTTATTCTCACACTGGCAGGCGCCGGATTTACTGCTCAGCCAGACCTGCGGTTTCCCGCTGATGGAAAGCTTGCCGCAGGTTCAGCTGGTAGGCACATTCAGTTATCACGCCCCCGGTTGCGATGGTTTCCGTTACCGTAGTTTTTTGCTGGCGCGTGAGGAGGATGCCGGATTGCATCTGGCCGGTTTCCGTCACCGGCGGCTGGCGTTTAACAGCACCGACTCCCAGTCAGGTTATAACAGCCTGCGTGCACTGGTCGCACCGCTGGCCAAAGACGGGACATTCTTCTCGCGGGCGACGGCGACCGGCAGCCACCGTGAATCGCTTCATTACGTTCAGCAGAATCTCGCCGACCTCGCGGCAATTGACTGCGTGACGCTGGAACTCCTGCGCCGTAGCGAACCCCGCTCCCTCAGCGGGCTGGCGGTGATCGGACAAACGGCTGCTGTACCGGGTTTACCGTTGATTACTTCTCCGGAGACCTCTGCGGAGGATCTGGCAATTTTGCGGCAGGCGTTACATGACATCGTGGATGAACCGATCAGTCATCCCTTACTTATTGAAGGATTTACCGAAGTGCCGCGGCAGGCTTACCGCGTCATCAGCCAGATGAAAGCATTAGCTCAGGCGTTTGGCGTCAGTGAGCTGATGCCTGCATTGCAAAAAACGACATAAAAAAACCGGGCACGGTGCCCGGTTGTCGTTTTTCTGCATCATGGGATCAGTGCGTTTCGATCGGAAAATCTTCGTTAATATCGCCCCATTCAGCCCACGAACCGTCATACAGCAGCACGTCTTTAACACCCAGAGAATCCAGCCCAAATGCCAGTGCGGCGGCCGTCACGCCGGATCCGCAACTGGTGATCACCGGTTTATTCAGATCCACACCCAGACGCTCAAACGTTGCCTTCAGATCCTGCGGTGATTTCAGGTGTCCGTCCTGCGTCAATTCGGTAAACGGAACACTCAGGCTGCCGGGAATATGACCGCCGTGCAGCCCGGGACGCGGTTCCGGTGCCTCGGCTTTGAAACGCGCCAGTGAACGGGCGTCGATAATCTGCACGTTACCGATGGCATCTTTGACCTGTTCTGCGCTCACGACCACCGGACGCACCAGTCCGGCGTTGAACGTCGTGGGCACGCGGGTGTGCTCGCCACTTTGCGCCGGCTTACCTTCGGCAATCCATGCGTTCAGACCGCCATCCAGCACGCGTACGCTTTTGGCTCCGAAACTGGTCAGCATCCACCACACGCGTGGCGCGGAGAATAAATCGCCTTCGTCATAAAGGACGATGGTTTGCGTATCGGCCACGCCTAAACGGCTCATCGACGCAGCGAATTCTTCCGCTGTCGGCATCATGTGTGGCAGGCCGGTCGTGCAATCAGAGATGCTGTCGACTTCCACATAAATCGCATTGGGAATATGCGCTTCGAGATATTTTGCGTGGAAATCTAGGGGCGGTGTAATGCCCGGTTTGGATTTACGACAATCGATAATGACCACGTCCGGTGAGTTCAGATTCTTCGCCAGCCAGTCGGTAGATACGGTATGGGTAGAAAAAGTCATGTTCTGTTGCCTTATCTTTTTGTGAAACCAGTCTCAGAGATCGCCCGGGATCAGGGAATACATCCAGGCGTCACGCGGCTGGCCGTGATAATAAAGCCGGTTGCGGTGCAGACCTTCTGATATCGCGCCCGTTTTTTCCGCCACCCGTCGGCTGTGGTCATTGCCTTCCATTACCACGATTTCCAGACGGGTCAGCTCCAGCTCGGTAAACGCAAAGCGCGCCGCCGATCTGGCTGCCAGCGTCGCCAGTCCGCGGCCGGTATAACCGGTGCGGATCCAGTAACCGAGATTGGCGAATTTATACTCCGGCGTGATGCGGTTGATGCCCACACTGCCAATCAGATTACCGCCTGAGCGCTCAAATACACAGAAATTGAATTCTGCGCCGCGATGGCGTTTCTGCTCGCTGTCGGCCAGATATTTCCGGCTGTCTTCAAGCGAATATTTATCCGTACACCAGGATTCCCATGCGCCAATTTCCTTCACGGAGGCTTTAACCGCCGCTAAATGCGTGACGGCCTCAAGTTCGGTCGCTACACGAATTTCGAATTCTTCATCCTGATAGATCTGGCGAGTCATCATGGGCATTATCCTGTCATGGAGGAAACCAATTATTTTAGGAAACCAAAAAAATCAGCCTCACATATCCGGCATCTGTATGTCAATTGGTGAAAACGCCAGTTAAACGAGAAAAAACAGCAAGCTGGCCACCCTCGTTTTTTACGCTTCCGGCACCAGAATCACCAGCTTACATTCTGCATATCCGGCAGGGAAAAATGTCTGTTGCCGGTAACAGATTTCGCCCTGAAGCGGATGATGAAAACGGCGTTCACCGCCTTCACGCGCCAGCACTTCCTGCTGCGACCACCACTGATTGAACTCGTGACTGCGATCGCGCAGGCTGATTACCGACTGACGGACTGTTTCAGAATGGGCGTAATGGCTGGTCTCGGCACGAAACTCCGCCACTACACGTTTGGCGCGTTCCGGCCAGTTTGTGACCAACTGGCGTGCCAGCGGATGCAGGAACATAAAATCCAGCAAATTAGGGTGTTCATCAACCCCCAGCCAGCCACTGAACAACGCCTCCGCTTGCGGATTCCACGCCAGTACATTCCAGCTACTGTCGAGCAGATAACCGGGGCAGGCGAACTGACTGACACACTCTTTCAGGCTGGCGTCCGGTGCGCCGGAAGAGGGTAATACCTGCGGATCTTTCACCGACGCCAGACTGAATAAATACTCTCGTGCCGCAGGTTCCATGCGCAGCGCTTTGGCCAGGCTGTCAAGGGTCGCAGCGGAAATGGACACATCGCGCCCCTGTTCAATCCACGTATACCACGTTGCGCTGATCCCGCTGATTTGTGCCAGTTCTTCGCGGCGCAAACCGCTGGTTCTGCGGCGTGGTGAACCGGGAAGCCCGACCATTTCCGGCGTCACGCGTTCGCGGTGAGTCCGTAAAAACGTGCCCAGCGCTTTCGGTCCGCTGAGCGACTCTGCGTTATCAATCATAATATTCACTTAAACAGGGTGTAATTGATACCAGTATAAACGCTCATATTGTACCCGTATAGAACAATGCCTATAGTGATTTTGAGGTCATTTGAAACCCGCATTCTTATTACAAAAACAAGACAGACAGGAGCAATGATGAACACAAAAAATACTCACAGTCAGGCCGTAGATAAGCAGTTTGGTTCACAGGCTCAGGATTATCTGACCAGTGCGGTTCACTCGCAGGGCGCTGATTTACACCGTCTGGCGGGGTTGCTGGCACCCTATAACGAGGCGCGGGTCATTGATCTGGGTTGTGGGGCAGGGCACGCCAGCTTTGTCGCAGCAGGTGTGGTTAAAAATGTGATTGCTTACGATTTGTCGTCACAGATGCTGGACGTGGTTGCACAGGCTGCGCGGGATAAGCAACTGACGAATATCACCGTGCAACAGGGCGTGGCGGAATCGCTGCCGTTCGACGACCGCAGCGCGGATGTGATTATCAGCCGCTATTCCGCGCACCACTGGCATGATGTCGGGCAGGCGCTGCGTGAAGTGGCGCGTGTGCTGAAGCCGGGCGGGAAATTTATCATGATGGATGTGGTGTCGCCGGGGCATCCGTTGCTGAATATTTATCTGCAAACCGTGGAAGTGCTGCGCGACACCTCGCATGTTTGCAACTATTCACCAGGCGAATGGCTGAACATGGTGGCTGAAGCCGGGCTGGTTGCGCGTGAAGTGACGACAGATCGTTTGCCGCTGGAGTTCACCAGTTGGATCGCCCGCATGCGCACGCCTGAACATTTCGCCGTCGCTATCCGCGAGCTGCAAAAAAAGATGTCTGACGACGTGGTAAAACATTTTGAGATCCAGCCTGACGGCACATTCACCAGCGATATCATGATGCTGGTGGCGTCGAAGAACTGAAGGGAATAGCGGTGAATTGCGCCCTCCGGCATAAGGAAGGGCGCAATGTTTCTGCATTATGATTTTTTACCGAACACCTTCTGTCCAGTCATCACCAGCGCCAGCACGGCGGCACCGACAATCAGGCCCACCACTAAATCAGTGGCACCGGTAATCAGTGTATTCACCCAGCTTTCGTGCCCGTGCGTCAGAGGCTCAATCAGGCTGTGCATAAATGGCAGACCGTGGCTGATGATACTGCCGCCGACCAGGAACATGGCGATGGTGCCGACGACAGAAAGCATTTTCATCAGCCAGGGGGCGAGATTCACGATGCCGCGGCCAAAGGCGCGTACACCTTTCATGATGCTGCTTTCACCGGCAAGCTTGCTCAGGTACAAACCTGCGTCGTCAATTTTGACTATCGCACCGACCAGCCCGTAAACCCCGATAGTCATTGCCACCGCAATCAGCACCATCACGGTAACCTGATTAAGGAACGGCGCCGATGAAACAATACCCAGCGAGATTACGATGATTTCAGCCGAAAGAATAAAGTCGGTGCGCACCGCGCCTTTGACCTTATCTTTTTCGTGCGTTTTAGCCTCTGTTTCATTTTTTATTTCGGCGGCTGCCGGTTTTTCTTCTTCATGATGCCCGCCCGGCATCAGTTTATGGGCGATTTTTTCGAAACCCTCGTAGCACAGATAGGCACCGCCAATCATCAGCAACGGGGTGATGGCCCAGGGAATAAACGCACTGATCAGTAAGGCCAGCGGAACCAGAATGGCTTTGTTGATCATCGAGCCTTTGGCAACGGCCCAGACGATCGGCAATTCGCGATCGGCTTTCACTCCCGTGACCTGTTGTGCATTCAGCGCCAGATCATCACCCAGCACGCTGGCTGTTTTTTTTGCAGCGACTTTACTCATTGCCGCCACATCATCAAGAATCGATGCGATATCATCGATTAAGGCCAGAAGACTACCACCCGCCATAAATACTCCCTTTCATCATTATGATTATGCAAAGGTTCTCCGCGCGCGCGGGAAACCGAACTCTGTAGCCCTGACAGTGCAGGCGATCACAGCAACAGAAAATTCATACAAAATAATCATAACAGTGATTGCATGCCGGCGTCGATTTGTGCAAAAGTTGTGCGGGTTATAAATAACTTTGAAAACTCTCCATACTTTCTCCATTAAATATCTCTATTTCTGCGGCAGTTAGAGTGACTGAAAAGATTACTTTCGTTGTCTCCTTATTTTTACCACAATGGTTGAATTTCTTTACATTCGATTACGTCCGCTTTCATTGATTCGCCGATAATTAATTCAACGGATTGCTTCCGCCCCATTAATTAACGAAACTAACGAAAGAAAGGTGCGTAATATGAAACTGTTACCTGCAATTACAGCTGTTGCTATTACTGTTGCTTCATTCTCAGCCCTGGCTGCAACGCCTATTACAGAAATGCAGGCGCAAAGTGGTAATTACCAGTCATTGGGCACTGTGTCTGTGAGCGCGCCGAATACGGTTCCGGGCAGCTTGCATGACCAGCTGAACCAGATTGCCTCAGATAAAGGTGCAAATCACTACCGTGTGATCGGTGCAGACACACCGGGGGATTCAAGTCTGACCCGGGCAAGCGTTGAATTGTATAAATAAAAATCTGGTGTTTTAAACGAGTCGTTTAATTCGTCTGATTCTTATTAGTTTCAATGACGTTATATGAAGTTGAGAAGGCCAATGTCACCTGACATTGGCCTTTTCTATTCCCTGTATCACGCTTCTCATCACATTTATTTTGAGAATCATCCCATGTAATTTATTTTATATGAACCTTTCAGGCGATTTATTCCCTTATTAATCATTTCTTAAGAATTTAAAGATGATATAAGGGTCTATATCCCCAGGAGGACGTTTGAATGTTAAATGCCGCAAGAATGACGATTAAGAACACCGGGATTTCGATTCAGAATCAGTTTTTTTATTTGCAGAATTTTATTAGTTCACCACGCACGATGGGGACGCTGATGCCCTCGTCACCGTGGTTGTGCCATGCGATGCTCAGCCAGATTGACTGGACAACATMGCTGGATATCGCCGAGCTGGGCGCGGCCGACGGTGTTCTGACCCGCCGCATCCTGAGCCGTATGCGGGCAGATGCCAGGCTTGAGGCTTTTGAAATACAGCCCGCGTTTGTGCGTAAGCTTAATCAGATGAAAGATAGTCGTTTGCAGGTGATGGCGCATTCTGCCGAGCACATGAGCACGCAGTATGACGCCGTATTTTCCTGTCTGCCGCTGCTGTCGATGCCTTTGCGTACCAGCATCAGGATTCTGCAGACCACACGGCAACAGCTGAAAGATAAAGACGGCGTGCTGGTTTTATTCCAGTACAGCCAGCTGTCAGAGAAATTGTTATCACGTTACTTCACCTGGAAAAAAATCCGGGTAGTGAAGAATTTTCCGCCCGCACTCGTGTACATCTGTAAACCTCGCTGATACAGCCACTTAGGGGATAGAGCTCGCAAAGCTTATTGCAGGCCATTGCGCAGCAAGGATTTTTCAGTATGATGCCCTGAACGGCGTAAATAAAACGCTACAGAAGCTTCACCGGCAGGTGACAAAAATCTGCCAGTGAGGCTTTTTTGTTGTACTATCTGGCGAGTACATCGGCAGGGCAGTGCAATGACCCACTTCTGACACTCACACTTCATATTGATGATGGATTTTCATCAGGCGGGCTAACGGCTCCCGGGGAATAAAGGATAGCGGTAATGACACAAACCATTTTCATGGTCGGCGCACGCGGTGCAGGTAAAACGACGGTTGGCAGCGCTCTGGCGAAAGCTCTGGGCTACAAATTTGTCGATACCGATCTGGCGTTACTGTGCGCTTCTGGTCTCAGCGTGGCAGATATTGTTGAGCGCGAAGGCTGGGAAGGTTTCCGCCGTCGTGAAACTGAGACACTAAAAGCCATTTCCTCGCCACTGACCGTGGTTGCCACAGGGGGAGGCGTGGTGCTGTCCCAGGAAAATCGCGATTTTATGGGTGAAAATGGTACGGTCATTTATCTGCGTTCCCCTGCATCTACCCTGGCAAACCGTCTGGAAGATGCACCACTGGAAGATCAGCGCCCGACGCTGACGGGCAAGCCGATCGCTGAAGAAATGACAGAAGTCCTGAATGAGCGCGAAGCGCTTTATCAGGAGTCCGCCCATCATGTGGTCGACGGAACTCAGGAGCCGCAGACTGTCGTGAATCTGATTTTGGATGCACTGGCGTTGCCGATGGCGCGCTGAATTCCGCTCATCTCCTGACAAAACGAGCCCGGGTGGCTAATGCCGGTCACTTAAGGTGACCGGCATTGTTTTTTAAGGGATATTTCGACCTTTTTTCTCTCACTTCCCTCGCATATTCACGCTCACGTCTCGAGGGCAGTTTTAGCATCGCTGCGTTGCTGTAAAAATGCTTCAGATGACCCGGGATGGCTCCCGCTGATGCCCACGGCAGCCCGATTAACAACCGTAATATCTCCGACACTGCAC
>NZ_JBFUHK010000046.1:0-30041 GCF_056402435.1 Rahnella sp. P4_A8
GGGCTGAAAGAATTGGTGTACCATGGTCTGCCGTTGAAGTGCATCTTGATGAAGCCATTGAAATTGCGCGTAAATGCTGGCCAGATTTGCTTACGGAGTTACCGATGCTTGAAGAACATAAAATAGTTCTGCAAGAACACTGGGCCGCACTTTCAACCGACTTCCGTTTCTAAAGCGCTCTCTTAGTCACACCACACAAAAAAACCATTGATTGCCCATCCCGTCTAAATCAGTGAAAATAGCCGGCTATAACTTTTATTACCGCTTTGCCTGACGTCACCTTCTGACGTGATGTGAATCCTATGCAGGGCGGACCAACCGCAGAAACGTGAAAAACATGTCTCCAAGTGAATACGCCCTTGAAGTGGCTAAGCGCCGCACATTTGCCATCATCTCTCACCCCGATGCCGGTAAAACGACCATTACCGAAAAGGTTCTGTTATTCGGACAGGCCATTCAAACAGCCGGGACTGTAAAAGGCCGTGGCTCCAGCCATCACGCCAAATCCGACTGGATGGAAATGGAAAAACAACGTGGTATTTCCATCACCACGTCCGTGATGCAGTTCCCGTACAAACAGTGTCTGGTTAATCTGCTCGACACCCCGGGGCACGAAGACTTCTCCGAAGATACCTACCGTACCCTGACTGCCGTTGACTGCTGTCTGATGGTTATCGACGCCGCAAAAGGTGTCGAGGATCGTACCCGTAAGCTGATGGAAGTGACCCGTCTGCGCGATACGCCGATCCTGACTTTTATGAACAAACTCGACCGCGATATCCGCGATCCGATGGAAGTAATGGACGAAGTGGAGCGCGAGCTGAAGATCGCTTGTTCTCCGATTACCTGGCCGATCGGCTGCGGTAAATTGTTCAAAGGGGTTTACCACCTTTATAAAGACGAAGTGTATCTGTATCAGACCGGTAAAGGTCACACCATCCAGGAAGTTCGCGTGGTCAAAGGCCTGAACAATCCAGAGCTGGATGTTGCCGTCGGCGAAGATCTGGCTGCGCAACTTCGTGATGAGCTGGAACTGGTGCAGGGTGCATCACATGAATTCGATCACGAAGCTTTCCTGCAAGGTGAGCTGACGCCGGTATTCTTCGGTACCGCGCTCGGTAACTTTGGTGTCGACCATATGCTTGATGGTCTGGTGGACTGGGCTCCTGCGCCGATGCCACGTAAAACTGACCTGCGCGAAGTGAAAGCTGATGATGAGAAATTCACAGGTTTTGTGTTTAAAATTCAGGCCAACATGGACCCGAAACACCGTGACCGCGTGGCGTTCATGCGTGTGGTATCCGGCAAATATGAAAAAGGCATGAAGCTGCGTCAGGTGCGTACGGGTAAAGACGTCGTGATTTCCGATGCCCTGACCTTTATGGCCGGTGACCGTTCACACGTTGAAGAAGCCTATCCGGGCGACATCATCGGTCTGCACAACCACGGCACAATTCAGATTGGCGACACCTTTACTCAGGGTGAGAACATGAAGTTCACTGGCATTCCTAACTTTGCCCCTGAACTGTTCCGTCGTATCCGCCTGCGTGACCCGCTGAAACAGAAACAGTTGCTGAAAGGGCTGGTACAGCTTTCAGAAGAAGGCGCGGTACAGGTCTTCCGCCCAATCGCCAACAACGATTTGATTGTCGGAGCGGTCGGCGTGCTGCAGTTTGAAGTGGTCGTGGCGCGTCTGAAAAGCGAATACAACGTGGAAGCGATTTACGAATCGGTGAATGTCTCGACCGCCCGCTGGGTGGAGTGTAGCGACGTGAAGAAATTCGAAGAATTTAAACGCAAGAACGAAACCAACCTCGCACTGGATGGCGGCGATAACTTAGCATATATCGCACCCACTATGGTGAACCTGAATCTGGCTTCAGAACGTTATCCTGAAGTGAAATTCCGTAAAACACGCGAACATTAATTCATTCCTGTTTCTGAAAAGGCGACTTTGATGTCGCCTTTTTTATTGTTTCTTAATTTTGCATTAATAAAACATATATTAATTTATTTTGTTAAGGCAGAGTACTTATTATATATTTGTATGCCTTTTGATGAAAAATATACCTGACTTATTAAATAATCTTAATTTTAATTATTAGTGCGATTAGTTATGTTTAGATGAGTCCATTCCTTAATAGATATGCCATTATGTGCGGTGAATAAGTTACCTCATATTTATTTAATATGTTTTGGGGGTAATTAATATTTTTTGTTTATGAAATAGTAACAAAAGTCTTAATTTCACAGGAATTACAATAGGTTTTCTCGCGAAACATATATGTATTCTATGAATATCCCGCCATGGCAATGATATATATATAAGGAATGTAGTTATGAGAATGAATAAAATCACACAGATGCTCTGTGTTGCCGGTTTGACGATGGCTTCAGCCAGCGCTTTTGCCCTTGAAGCCTGGAACGGACAGGAAGGGGGTGACACCTTTGAAGTCATCTTTGACGGCAGTGTTTACTCAAATGCCTGGTGGGTCGGTGCGACAAATTGCCCGGGCACAGCGGAACAAGATCAAGGTGCCAACCCTTGGCGTAAGGTGCGCGACGCATCTGCGACTGAAATGAGCCAATATGGCAACCCGACCGTTTGTGAGATTGCCGGTGACGGCACGCAGAATAATTATGTCGATTATGACAGCAGCCGTGATTATTTAGCCGGTGATATTGTTCTGGCAAATGGCATGACATACAAAACGTCTAAACCAACGCCGGCTCACAGTTTCGCACCAGCAGAAAATAACCCGTGGGTAGTGTATGCACCGACGCCGGTCTGGAGCAGCAGTGCAACCTATAATCAGGGCGATAAAGTTCAGAAAGACGGAGTTATGTATGAAGCTCTGTTTTACACCATTAATAATGATCCGTCGCTGACGGCTAATCAGAACCCGGACGGAAATAATGGCCATCCGTGGAAACCTCTAGGTCCGGTTCAAATCTACTCTCAGGATCAAATTGATAACGCGCCAACGCTGAATATCGATACCTTATATCCTGCTAATTCATTAGTGAAATATAACGGCAAAAATTATCAGTCTTCTGTAATAGTTCAGAAAGTTAAACCTGACGATGTTTCACCGTGGGCTGTGTATATGGACTGGAGCGGCACGAAAGAGCGCGTGGGTACGCCGAAAAATCCGTGGCCTGCTCAGTTCTATGCGCCTTATGTCGATTTCACCTTAAATATGCAGCCTGACCTTGTCGGTCTGGCGAAAAACCAGAACGTTAACCACTTCACCATGGCCTTTATGGTCGCTAAAGATGCTAACACCTGTGTACCGACGTGGGGCACCGCTTACAGTGTTACCAACTACGCGCAATACAGCAAAATCAAAGCATTGCGTGAAGCAGGCGGCGATATCATGGTGTCGATCGGCGGCGCGAACAATGCGCCTCTGGCCGCAGCCTGTAATAACGTGAATGATCTGCAACAGCATTATTATGACATTGTCGAAAACCTGAACCTGCAGGTGCTTGACTTCGATATCGAAGGAAACTGGCTGGCTGATAAAGAATCTATTCAGCGCCGCAATGCCGCCGTCAAATTAGTACAGGATCGCTGGGCTGCCGAAGGCCGTCACATCGGTGTCTGGTATACCCTGCCTGTTCTGCCAACCGGTTTAACCCATGAAGGGATGGAAGTGTTGCAGGATGCCAAAGATCAGGGCGTCGTGCTGACCGGGATTAACGTGATGGCGATGGATTACGGCAACGTACAATGTCAGTCAGCCAACACTGAAGGTCAGAATATTCACGGTAAATGTGCCACTTCTGCCATCGATAATCTGTTCACTCAGGTGAAAGGTTTATACCCTGAGAAGAGCGCCGCACAGGTTTACGCCATGCTGGGGACAACGCCGATGATTGGCTATAACGATGTGCAGGGAGAAGTGTTCTATCTTTCCGATGCGCGTCTGGTTTATCAGCAGGCAAAAGATTATGGCCTGGGTATGATCGGTGCGTGGTCTGTGGCGCGTGATCAGCCGGGTGTTTCAGGACAAGTTTCTGCGGAACACAGTGGTATGACGCCGGAACAGGCTCCGATGTACGCTTACAGCGAAATCTTTGCGCCAATCACCAGCGGTTCACCGGCACCGGTAGAAACCAATACGCCGCCGGTCGCTAATGCCGGTATTGCTCAGCAGGTTAATGGAACCGCTGTTATCACGCTTGACGGTTCAGCCAGCACCGATAAAGAAGGCGACACCCTGACGTATCAGTGGAAGCAAGTTTCCGGGCCAGCAGTGACGCTGCAAAACAGCGACGCGGCAAAAGCGACATTCAGCGTGGCGCAACCGGTGACCAATGCGGTGTATACCTTCTCGCTGACCGTGAGTGACGGCGAAGGCAGCACCACAGCGCAAACCAGCGTGAATGTGATTGATGCGTCTAAGCCTGTTGCACCGTCCGTTACCCTTGAATCCACGTATACCGTGACTTCAGGTGAATCGCTGACGCTGACAGCAAAAGTGACAGATCCGGATACGCAGGCTGCTGATTTACATTATCAGTGGACTAATCCGGCTGGATTGCCAGTCGCACCGGCTCAGGGGGCAGCATCCAACACTGAAGTGATCAATGCACCACAAGTAACAGTTGATACGCGCTTTACTGTTGACGTGACCGTGACCGATAACACCGGTTTAACCGATACCGCAACGACCACGATTCTGGTGAAAGCCAAAACAGCGGCAGGGGATTATGAGTATGTTTATCCGCAAAGTAGTGAGAAATACGTCGCGGGAACCCGGGTATTAGGCAGTGACGGTGGCATCTATCAATGTAAGCCTTTCCCATACTCCGGTTGGTGTAGTCAGGCGGCCTGGGCGTATGCTCCTGCGACCGGCACTAACTGGCAGGATGCGTGGGATAAACAGTAATTTCACTACCGAAGACTGATTTATAACGCAATAATTTTTCAATGGCTCCTGTAAAGGGAGCCATTTTTTTATCTGATACCCTTCCGGATCTTACGCTTTGTTATCAATATGCCGATATTTTGCGCAAATTTTGGCGTAAACCTTCGGACTTGTCTGCATTAGAGGCCATATTCGACGATCTCCCTACTAATCTGAACATTCTTGACTATATTAAATGTGTGTTCAGGACAGGGTGGCTTAAAGCACTACTTTAAAGTCACTCAATAGAGAGTTATATCGAATGGCGATTAAAAGCCAGAATAAAACGATGTACTCTGCTACAACGGAAGTAAAAACAGCAGCAATACAATTTGTTATAAGGCGTCACCAAGAATGTGGCGTGCAGAGTCGCAACAAGGCTCATAAACCAAAAGGAAGAAATCGATGAAAAATTCTAAATTTGCCTATTCAATGATGGCCGTAGTTCTGGGTACCGCACTGATGAGCGGTAGCGCTCTGGCAGCAACGACGACTACAGATAGCGCAGGTGCAAAAATCGATAGTTCCATGAAGAAAGTTGATAACTACATGGGCGACAGCGCTATCACCGCGAAAGTGAAAAGTGCTCTGGTAGATGATAAAGCCATTAAAAGTAGCGATATTTCCGTCACGACGAATTCCGGTGTTGTTACGCTGAGTGGTTTTGTCGGTTCGCAGGCTGAAGCCGAGCAGGCTGTTGCTGCGGCAACCAAAGTTGAAGGTGTTAAATCCGTCAGCGACAAACTGCATACCAAAGACAGCAAAGATCAAAGCGTTAAAGCCTATGCCGGTGACAGCGCGACCACGGCTTCTGTAAAAGCCAAATTGCTGGCGGATGACATTGTCCCGTCACGTAACGTGAAAGTCGAAACGACCGACGGCGTGGTACAGCTCTCAGGCGCAGTGAAAGATCAGGCACAGTCTGACCGTGCTGAAAGCGTTGCGAAAACCGTTGATGGCGTGAAAAGCGTCAAAAATGACCTGAAAGTCGCACCATAACGATCACGTGCTCTGTCTGTAGTACGAAGCGCCTTCCCACGGGCAGGGCGCTTCATTTTTTGAATAACACATAATTACATTTACGTTGCCCGCTGAAGATTTGTGTTGGACGAGATTTGCCTGCTGTCAGAAAAATATTGTGTCGGAAACGCTAAGACTTTCATTTTTCGACTACCTTTATTAGGTAAGCATTTTTTTGTTACCGGCATGCTGTCGGTTGATAAAGCGTCATAAGGCAAATGTTTCACAATGAGTCCGGCCCGAAGCGGGGCACAACCTTTTGAAATGGCAAAGTGAAAATAGGGTAAAGGAGAAGCTTATGTTTCGTTGGGGCATTATTTTTCTAATCATCGCGTTGATCGCGGCGGCTCTCGGTTTCGGTGGTTTGGCGGGTACAGCGGCCTGGGCTGCAAAAATCGTCTTCGTAGTCGGTATCATTCTGTTTCTTGTCAGCCTGTTTACCGGTCGTAAACGACTCTGACCGCATCATTCMAGTGATGCCAAAATGTGTTAATTAATGACATCGCCCCCTTCACTGAAGGGGGCGATTCTTTTATGTGTACAATCTGGCCGTTAACAGGACGTAACGATTTTGTCGCCCGATTTTGGCAAGAAATCTACGCAAAGCAGGAAGACGAGGTATGCTCTGAAATGAAGGCCAACTGAGTGGGGCCATTTGCGTGAGGACGATGCGTTGGGATACAGAATACCTGTCACGCTGGGGAATATAGAACCGCTGGCGTACAAACCCTATATGCCGGGGAAGATTGCCCTGGTGTGCGAAGGCGGCGGGCAGAGAGGCATTTTTACGGCAGGCGTGCTGGATGAGTTTCAGCGCGCGCGTTTCAATCCCTTTGATTTATATCTGGGCACCTCTGCGGGTGCACAAAATCTCTCTGCTTTCGTCTGCGGGCAGCCCGGCTATGCCAGAAGGGTGATCACCCGCTACACCACCAGCCCTGACTTTTTCAACCCGCTGCGTTTTGTGCGCGGCGGACATCTTATCGATCTCGACTGGCTGGTTGAAGAAACGGCTAAAAACATGCCGCTGGCGATGGACAGTGCTGAAAAGCTGTTGATCGACGGCCGGGAATTCCTGATGTGCGCCTGTCGCAGTGATGATTATGCGGCCAATTATTTCTCGCCGACGCGGGAAAACTGGCTACCCGTGATCAAAGCCTCAAGTGCTATTCCGGGCTTTTACCGCATGGGGGTGGATCTGGATGGTGTCAGCTATCAGGACGGAGGCATCAGTGACGCGATCCCGGTTGAAGAAGCGTACCGCCGTGGCGCGGATACCATTGTGGTCATCCGTACCGTGCCTTCGGCGATGTTCTATACGCCGCAATGGATGAAGCGCATGGAACAATGGCTGAGTGAAAGCAGCCTGCAACAACTGGTGCGCATGATGCAGCACCACGAAGAAAGTTATCACCGCATTCAGCAATTTATTGAGAATCCGCCGGACGATGTGCGTATTTTCGAAATCTTCCCGCCAAAACCGCTGGCCAGCCACGCGCTTGGCAGTCGTCTGCCTGCGCTTAATCAGGATTACCATCTTGGCCGTCGCTGCGGACGGTACTTCCTTTCTGCTGCGGCACACTGGCTGTTACCGCGTGAAAACGAGCGCCCTCATCCGCAAATCGAACCACGGATATTCCGCCAACCAAAACAGGTTATCGTGCCGCAGGATGAACCGGAAAATGTGATCCCGCTGGCTGCTTCGGTCAGTACGGTTGAGCAAATCATTCTGGATCCAGCCGTGTTGACGGATATGGTCGCCGACGGCGGTGTGGTGCGTCCGGCAGCATTTAAAGACAACGTGGTCAGTGCGCCGCAACCGCAGCACGCATCCTCAGACATGCCGCCACCGGAAAGTCCGGCGTCATCAGAAAATTATCCGTCCAGTGAGGGCGAAAATCTGTGAGTTTCACCTTCGTCGATACGCATTGTCATTTCGATTTTCCGCCGTTTACCGGCGCGGAAACGGAAAGCCTGCGCCTCGCTGCAGAAGCTGGTGTAGGGCAGATTATTGTTCCGGCGGTCACGTCTGACCGTTTCAGCGGCATTCTCACACTGGCCGAAAAATTCCCGCAATTGCACGCCGCGCTGGGCTTGCATCCGCTTTATATCGCCGAACATAAAGACAGTTGTCTGGATTTACTGGATTCACTGCTCAGCCAGCGGGATCCACGCCTGGTGGCAGTCGGGGAAATCGGCCTGGATTTATACATGGAAGCGCCGAAGTTTGAGCAACAACAGCGGTTGCTGAAAGCGCAGTTCGCGCTGGCAAAGCGTGAGATGTTGCCGGTGATCCTGCACTCCCGTCGCAGCCACGATCAGCTGGCGGCGCTGCTGCGTCAGGCAAAACTGCCGGCAACCGGGGTAGTGCACGGATTTGCAGGCAGTCTTTCTCAGGCGCAGGCGTTTATCAAACTGGGTTTTGCGATAGGCGTGGGTGGCACTATCAGCTACGAACGCGCGCAGAAAACCCGTCATGTGATGGCAGAATTACCGCTTTCGTCATTGTTGCTGGAAACCGATGCGCCGGATATGCCGTTGCAGGGGTTTCAGGGGCAGCCTAATCGCCCGGAACGGGCGGCAATCGTGTTCGACATTCTGTGCAGCCTGCGCAGTGAAACGCCGGAACAGATTGCTCTTGCACTGCTCGACAATACCCGCCGCATCTTTAATCTCCCTTCCCGGTAAACCGTCGAAATTTTAATTTTGTGATTTAAATAACATTTACCCTGACGTATAGAAACCTTTCCAGAAAGGGTTTCTGGCGTATTGCGATTTCATTTCTCTTTAAAATGTTATTATTATAACATTGCTCGTAAGATCGCCGGTTGGTGATCGCGGTGTGGCCACCCGAACTCCGTTTGTCATGATTCGGGTATACACTCTTATTAAGGGTCGAATACTGAGCATAAGGGCTAAGAATTGTGACCAAGGTCTCATTTAGCCAAGCAACGTTGCAATCGGTTTTCATTTTGTGTGAAATAATGCACACAGGAACCTGATGTGACGTGTTCAAATAGTCACAACGAACTGGCGTCAGCCAGTCCAAGCGCGGTGAGAAGGATCTCAGTTGCCACGTAAGCCGTTCCACGCCGCTTACGCACGCTATCTTCAAGGAACCAAGTCCGCTCGCCAACGTGCAGAATTCTCTTGCCGACGTTAAACGCCGGAACGAATTCATGACTGTATGCTCAGTCCCGGCCGGTCGCTGGAATTGAAAATTGTTGGAGAGTTATATGACCGATTTAACCGCCGCAGCGCAACGTGCGCTGAACCTGATGGATTTAACCACCCTGAACGAAGACGACACTGATGCAAAAGTGATCGCGCTTTGTCATCAGGCGAAAAGCCCGGCAGGTAACACCGCTGCTGTCTGTATTTATCCTCGTTTTATTCCTGTTGCCCGTAAAACCCTGCGCGAGCAAGGCACGCCGGACATCCGTATTGCCACCGTCACCAACTTCCCGCACGGTAATGATGATCTTGAGATTGCGCTGGCAGAAACCCGCGCGGCAATTGCTTACGGTGCCGATGAGGTTGACGTGGTCTTCCCGTACCGCGCGCTGATCGCCGGTAACGAGCAGATTGGTTTTGAGATGGTGAAACAGTGCAAAGAAGCCTGTGCGGCTGCCAATGTGCTGCTGAAAGTGATCATCGAAACCGGTGAGCTGAAGCAGGATGCGCTGATCCGCAAAGCCTCTGAAATCGCCATCAACGCAGGCGCTGACTTCATCAAAACCTCTACCGGTAAAGTGCCAGAAAACGCCACGCTGCACAGCGCTGAGTTGATGATGAGCGTGATTGCTGAGATGGGCGTGGGCAAAGCTGTCGGTTTTAAACCGGCCGGTGGCGTGAAAACCGCTGAAGACGCTGCGCAATATCTGGCACTGGCTGATCGCCTGCTGGGCCGCGAATGGGCTGACGCACGTCACTTCCGTTTCGGCGCATCCAGTCTGCTGGCAAGCCTGCTCACCACTCTCGGTCACGCTGGCCAGAAAGCCACCAGCAGCTACTAATCACTGTTGTTATGCCAATACCGTGGCGCTGTTTTACAGCGTCCGGTATTCGCATCTACATTTAGCGTTCAGCTCAGGCAGGGGGATACCTTGTTTCTCGCACAAGAAATTATTCGTAAAAAACGTGACGGTCAGCCTTTAAGCGATGAAGAAATTCGTTTCTTTGTTAATGGTATTCGCGACAGTCAGGTTTCAGAAGGCCAGATTGCCGCGCTGGCAATGACTATCTATTTCAATGATATGACCATGAATGAGCGTGTGTCGCTGACCATGGCAATGCGCGACTCCGGTACCGTCCTGGACTGGAAATCGCTCAACCTCAACGGCCCGATCGTTGATAAACATTCGACCGGCGGTGTGGGTGACGTGACGTCCCTGATGCTGGGGCCGATGGTAGCGGCATGCGGCGGTTATGTGCCGATGATTTCCGGCCGCGGCCTCGGTCATACCGGCGGTACGCTGGATAAACTTGAAGCCATCCCGGGCTTCGATATTTTCCCGGATGACAGCCGTTTTCGCAGCATCATTCAGGATGTCGGCGTGGCAATTATCGGCCAGACCAGCTCGCTGGCTCCGGCGGATAAGCGTTTCTATGCGACACGTGATATCACCGCAACTGTCGATTCTATCCCGCTGATCACTGCTTCGATTCTCGCCAAAAAACTGGCCGAAGGGCTGGATGCGTTAGTGATGGACGTCAAAGTCGGCTCCGGGGCCTTCATGCCGACTTACCAGCTATCCGAAGATCTGGCGCAGGCGATTGTCGATGTGGCCAATGGCGCAGGTTGTAAAACCACGGCGCTGCTGACCGACATGAATCAGGTGCTGGCATCCAGCGCAGGGAATGCGGTGGAAGTGCGCGAAGCCGTGCGCTTCCTGACGGGTGAATACCGGAATCCGCGTCTGCTGGAAGTGACAATGGCGCTCTGTGTTGAAATGCTGCTGTCCGGCGGGCTGGCAAAAGATGACGCCGACGCCCGCAGTCAGTTGCAGGCCGTGCTGGATAACGGCAAAGCCGCAGAAGTCTTTGGCCGCATGATTGCCGCCCAGAAAGGCCCAACCGATTTCATCGAGAATTACGATCGTTATCTGCAACAGGCCACGCTGAGCAAACCGGTTTACGCCGAAGGCAACGGGATTGTCAGCGCGATGGACACCCGTGCGCTGGGCATGGCCGTCGTTTCACTGGGTGGCGGACGTCGCCGCGCCAGCGATGCTATCGACTACAGCGTCGGTCTGACCCATATGGCGCAGCTTGGCCAGCAAGTGGATACCCGTCAGCCACTGGCGATGATCCACGCGAACAGTGAAGCGGCCTGGCAGCAGGCGGCGCAGGAAGTGCGTGCGGCCATTGTCCTGAGCGACAAAGCGCCGGAAAGCACGTCGGTGGTTTACCGCCGGATCGGTGGTAACGCTTGATTTCAGGCCAAATCGCCCCCATTTAAGATTGATCAGGTGCGCGGCAGTTCCGCGTGACCCAATGCGTAACCATTCGCAGGAGAGCAAAATGAAACGTACATTTATCATGGTGTTAGACTCATTCGGTATCGGTGCCAGTGAAGATGCCGAGCGCTTTGGCGATGCCGGTTCTGACACGCTGGGCCATATCGCAGCTGCCTGTGCGCGTGGCGATGCGGACAAAGGCCGCAAAGGCCCTCTGAATCTGCCTAACCTGACCCGTCTGGGGCTGGCGAAAGCTGCGGAAGAATCTACCGGTAAAATTCCTGACGGCATGGACGGTAATGCTGAAATTACCGGGGCGTATGCTTATGCCAGCGAACTGTCTTCCGGTAAGGACACCCCATCAGGCCACTGGGAAATCGCCGGTGTGCCGGTTCTGTTTGACTGGGGCTACTTTAGTGACACGACCAACAGCTTCCCGCAGGAACTGCTGGATAAACTGGTTGAGCGCGCTAATCTGCCGGGTTATCTCGGTAACTGCCATTCTTCCGGTACCGTGGTACTGGATGATTTGGGCGAAGAGCACATGAAAACCGGCAAGCCGATTTTCTACACCTCAGCCGACTCCGTCTTCCAGATTGCCTGTCACGAAGAAACCTTCGGGCTGGATCGCCTGTATGAACTGTGTGAAATCGCCCGTGAAGAGCTGACTGAAGGTGGCTACAATATTGGTCGCGTGATTGCCCGTCCGTTCATCGGTGACAAAGCCGGTCACTTCGAACGTACCGGTAACCGTCATGATTTAGCGGTTGAACCACCGGCTCCGACCATCCTGAAAAAGCTGGTGGATGAGAAAGACGGCCATGTGGTGTCTGTCGGTAAAATCGCTGACATCTACGCGCAGGTTGGTATCACTAAAAAAGTGAAAGCTACCGGCCTGGATGCGTTGTTTGACGCGACGATCAAAGAGATGAAAGAAGCGGGTGACAAGACCATCGTCTTCACCAACTTTGTTGATTTCGACTCCTCTTACGGCCACCGCCGTGACGTACCAGGCTACGCTGCCGCGCTGGAACTGTTTGACCGCCGTATGCCGGAATTGCTGGAACTGGTGAAAGAAGATGACATCATCATCTTCACCGCTGACCACGGTTGTGACCCGACCTGGCGCGGCACCGACCATACCCGTGAGCACATTCCGGTCTTAATCTATGGCCCGAAAGTAAAACCAGGTTCATTAGGTCACCGTGAAACCTTCGCGGACATCGGCCAGACAGTCGCTAAATACTTCGACCTGTCACCGATGGATTACGGCAAATCCATGCTCTGATACTTTTCTTACGCGGCCAGTCTCTTATACTGGCCGCGTTTTTTATAATGAATATGACACCTCGCTGATTAAGGAATAAGAAGATGGCAACTCCACACATTAATGCTGAAATGGGCGACTTCGCTGACGTCGTGCTGATGCCGGGCGATCCGCTTCGCGCCAAGCACATCGCGGAAACTTTCCTTCAGGATGTTAAGCAGGTGAACGACGTGCGTGGCATGTTGGGTTTCACCGGCACTTACAAAGGCCGCAAAATCTCCGTGATGGGCCACGGCATGGGCATTCCTTCCTGCTCAATTTATGCCAAAGAGCTGATCACTGAATTCGGCGTGAAAAAAATCATCCGCGTGGGTTCTTGTGGTGCTGTGCGTGCCGACATCAAACTGCGCGACATCGTGATCGGCATGGGTGCCTGTACCGATTCCAAAGTGAACCGCATGCGTTTCAAAGATCACGATTACGCGGCTATTGCCGATTACGACATGGTGCGTAACGCGGCTGACGCGGCGAAAGCCAAAGGCATCAACGCGCGCGTAGGCAACATCTTCTCCGCTGACCTGTTCTACACGCCGGACCCGCAAATGTTTGACGTGATGGAAAAATACGGCATTCTGGGTGTGGAAATGGAAGCCGCCGGTATTTACGGCGTGGCCGCAGAATTCGGCGCGAAAGCACTGACCATCTGTACCGTTTCCGACCATATCCGTACGCATGAGCAAACCACCGCCGCTGAACGTCAGACGACCTTCAACGACATGATCGAAATCGCGCTGGAATCCGTTCTGCTGGGCGACAAAGAATAAATTCTGCAAATATTGCAGTCACTAAAACGGGCGCCGGATGGCGCCCGTTTTGCTATGCGTTTTTTCGTGTTTTTTTGCGTATTCAAATTTATATCTTCAGGATATATCGATTTATTTTAATTTTTTATCTATGCTATTAGCTATGCATTTTCCTATTCATCACTGAGCCGCTCATGTCTGAACTTGTAGATTTACTGCGTCAGGGCAGTCTGACGGCAAAAGAGATCACGGAGCAACTGCACATCACCCAGTCAACGCTCTCAAGGCGGCTGACTAAAATTCCTGAGATCGTCAAAATCGGGCAAAGCCGCTCGACCCGTTATATTCTGCCGCGTCCGCTGGAAGGCCAATGGAGCTTCCCGCTTTACCAAATTAATGAGGCAGGAAATGCCGAAAAGGTCGGGACGCTATATTCCATCTGGCCGGGTGAAAGTTGTGCAGTGGAAGTTGTCAGCGGCCAGTCGCTGATTTACGACGGTCTGCCGTGGTTTATCACCGATATGCGGCCTCAGGGCTTTTTAGGTCGGGCGTGGGGACGTGATATTAACGCTGCCCTGCATTTTCCGGATGACATTAAAAGGTGGACCGAATCCCAGACGCTGGTGGCTCTCGCAAGAGCGGGGGATGAAACGGTCGGGAATTTTGTCATTGGAGAAATGGCCTATCAGCGATGGTTTCATAAACCTGAAGATATTCCCGTTCCCCGTGAAGACAAAATTCAGGTGTATGAACGGCTGGCACAGAGAAGTCTGGCAGGGGAGGAAGTCGGATCATCTGCGGGAGGCGAGCAGCCTAAATTCAGCTGCTATGCAGAACATGCAGGCCGGGACGCCTCTCAGGTTCTAGTTAAATTTTCGCCTCCGGCTGTCAATGAAAACGCCTCCCGCTGGGGCGATTTACTGCGCTCTGAAGCTCATGCGTTAAGCGTTTTGCAGGAGGCTGGCATTCCGGCGGCAACAGCCGAAATTTTTACCGGCAGAAAGGGCGAGGTTTTCCTTGAGGTCGAAAGATTTGACCGGACAGGTGAGTGCGGGCGTCGCGGGCTGGTTTCCCTTGAGGCCGTCTCTGCTGAGTTTGGCGGAGGAAACAGCAACTGGTTTTTGACCGCGCAGCGGTTACGCCAAAGTAAGGTCATTACAGCCGCTACAGTCGACAAAATTGAGCAGATTTATGCCTTCGGAAAACTGATCGCCAACAGCGATATGCACCAGGGAAATCTGTCATTTATCGATCCTGCCATTGACCCTTTAAAGCAGGCTCTTTCGATATCGCCTGTGTATGACATGCTGCCGATGGCTTTTGCACCGACCAACGCCGGTACCATGCGTCGTGAAACCTTACCCTTAACGCCCGACCCTTTAGTGTCTAAAGAAAAGTGGTTGAATGCACAGGATTGGGCGGGTGAGTTCTGGCGGAAGGTAGAAAGCGATATGGCAATCAGTCCTGAATTCCGCCAACTGGCCAGCGGTATGCTGGCGCAGGTGGAAGGGTTAACATCAATTATTCAGCGGCTGGCCTGAATCACTTCGGTCTGCTGCGTTTCAGGCTGCGGTAAGCGGCTTGTGCGGCTTCTTTCGTTTGCGCTTCGGTGGCAGGTTTTGCCGGCGCGACCTCAGATTCCGGCTCGGGAATGTTCAGCACCGGCGGCGGGCCGAATTCATCCGGCTCTTCTTCCTGTTCATCATCTTCTTTCACCGGTTTGCTGGCGGTCAGCAGGAACGGAGATTGCTGCCAGCGCGAACGGCGGCCTTGCAACAGGGTGCGGGCCAGAATAATACCGACGCCCAGCGCGGCGAGCATCATCAGACGCAGCAGGTTGGTGGTGTTATCCACCTGTTTGGATTCTGTCGCCAGCACGTGCGTATCCAGCGTAATGCGTAAAAATCCGCTCGGACCGTTTTTATCTTCGATCGGCACCACAATCTGATGATTGAAGTAGCTGCCCGCACGTTTGCCATCCAGCGACAAACGGTCGCGAACCGGCACCTGTTCACCGGCATGCGCCACCAGAGAACCGTCGGACTCATAAACACTGGCGTCAAGAATGCGACTGCTATCGGTAAGCTGACTCAAAATAGTGGAAATTTGTGCGATATCAGCGCCATCATTGTCGCTGTCCATCAGTGGCGCGAGGGAAAACGCCACCTGTCTGGCGAGCGTCTGAGCAAGCTGTTCCACCTGCGTTGAACGGGCCAGTTGGTGTCCCAGACTGAAATAGGATGCGCCTTGCATCAGGATGACTAATAATGCCAGACTTATCAATACGATAGCTGCTCTGTGCAGGCGAAATTTAAGTTTGGCCTTGGCCATTCTGTTTCCTTGCGTATTTCGATGACTTTATGTTGCCAGAAGCCGCTACGATAAGGTAGCTTGATGCCAGTTTTTACCCGGCATCCTTCAAGCTGCTGCTTTCATTTATACCGGTCACTGACCCGTGTCAGTTCCCGGAGGTGCATTCAGTTGCTGCCTTGAGTCAACTGAATGATTTTGGGTAAATCGTGATATTTGTTTTTCTTAATGCCATAACGCCCTACAGGAGCCATCATGCCAAACAGTCTGACCTATTGCGATCTTCCTGCGGAGATCCACCAATGGCCGGGACTTCCCCTTTCACTGAGCGGTGACGAAGTCATGCCGCTGGATTACCGGGCGGGGCATACCGGATGGCTCCTTTATGGAAGAAAACTCGATAAGAAGAGTATTACGCTGTTCCAGCGCCGGTTAGGCCGCGCGTTGGTGATTGTGAGCGCCTGGGCAGTCGAAGGTTATCAAGTTGTGCGTCTGGCCGGTTCACTCACCGCTGATGTACAGCTTCTCGCCGAATCCTTTGAATTTGATGTTGCTCAGCTGGGGAAAGTGCCGTATCTGCGTGCACCGGGTCTGCTGGTTATGGACATGGATTCTACCGCGATTGAGATTGAATGCATCGATGAAATTGCCAAACTGGCTGGCGTCGGTGAGCAGGTGGCTGAAGTCACTGAGCGCGCCATGCGCGGCGAACTGGATTTCGCCGCGAGTCTGCGTCAGCGCGTCGCGACACTGAAAGATGCGGATGCCAGCATTCTCCAGCAGGTGCGTGAAACCCTGCCGCTGATGCCGGGCCTGACCGTCATGGTTCAGCGTCTGCAGGAAGCGGGCTGGCATGTGGCGATTGCTTCCGGTGGTTTTACGTATTATGCCGAATACCTGCGTGATCAGCTGAATCTGGTCGACGTGGCCGCGAACGAGCTGGAAATCCGTGAAGGTAAACTGACCGGCCGTGTGATCGGGCCAATCGTCGATGCGCAATATAAAGCAGATACCCTGCTGAAACTGGCGGAAAAACTGGGTATTTCCCATGAGCAAACCGTCGCCATCGGTGACGGCGCGAATGACCTGAAAATGATGGCGGTAGCGGGCATGGGCATTGCTTATCACGCCAAACCGAAAGTCTACGAACAGGCCGCAGTATGCATCCGTCATGCCGATCTTCTTGGCGTTCTCTGCATTTTAAGTGGTAGTCAGTCTTAATCAATACAAAGAGGTAAGTTGTGGCAAAAGCAGCAAAACGTGCATTTGTGTGTAATGAATGTGGCGCAGACTATCCGCGCTGGCAAGGGCAGTGTAGTGCCTGTCAGGCCTGGAACAGCATTACTGAAATCCGTTTGGCCGCTTCTCCGACTGTAGCGCGTAATGAACGTCTCACCGGTTACGCCGGTGATGCGGGCGTCAGCCGCGTACAGAAACTTTCTGATATCAGCCTTGATGAACTTCCGCGTTTCAGCACCGGTTTTAAAGAGTTTGACCGTGTATTAGGCGGCGGCGTAGTGCCGGGCAGTGCGATTCTGATTGGTGGTAACCCCGGCGCAGGTAAAAGTACGCTGCTGCTGCAAATTCTGTGTCATCTCAGCGAAAACATGAAAACCCTGTACGTCACCGGGGAAGAATCTTTGCAGCAGGTGGCGATGCGTGCACACCGTCTGGGTCTGCCGACGGCTAACATGAATATGTTGTCGGAAACCAGCATCGAGCAAATTTGCGAAATAGCGGATAAAGAACAGCCGAAACTGATGGTGATCGACTCCATTCAGGTGATGCACATGGCGGATATCCAGTCGTCGCCGGGGACGGTTGCGCAGGTGCGTGAAACGGCGGCTTACCTCACCCGTTTCGCTAAAACGCGCGGCGTGGCGATCGTCATGGTCGGCCATGTCACTAAAGACGGTTCACTGGCGGGGCCGAAAGTGCTCGAGCACTGTATCGACTGTTCCGTGCTGCTCGACGGCGATGCTGATTCGCGTTTCCGTACGCTGCGCAGCCACAAAAACCGCTTTGGTGCCGTGAACGAACTGGGCGTATTTGCCATGACCGAGCAGGGATTGCGTGAAGTCAGCAACCCGTCGGCGATTTTCCTCAGCCGTGGCGATGAAATCACCTCCGGCAGTTCCGTGATGGTGTTGTGGGAAGGGACGCGTCCGTTGCTGGTTGAGGTTCAGGCGCTGGTCGATCAGTCGATGATGGGCAATCCGCGTCGTGTGGCGGTCGGTCTTGAGCAAAATCGTCTGGCGATATTACTGGCCGTGCTGCACCGTCATGGCGGCTTGCAGATGGCGGATCAGGATGTGTTTGTTAACGTGGTCGGCGGCGTGAAAGTCACCGAAACCAGTGCTGACCTGGCGCTGCTGATGTCGCTGGTGTCCAGCCTGCGTGACCGTCCGCTGCCGCAGGATTTAGTGGTGTTCGGCGAAGTCGGGCTGGCGGGGGAAATTCGCCCGGTACCGAGCGGTCAGGAGCGGATCACCGAAGCGGCGAAGCACGGTTTTAAACGCGCCATTGTGCCGCACGCCAACGTGCCAAAAAAAGTGCCCGCCGGTATGCAGGTGTTTGGCGTCAAAAAACTGGCTGATGCGCTGGCGATCCTCGACGATTTGTAACGGTTAACCGCTGTCGCAGCTCAGTGCCTTTGTGCTATTTTTTGTTTAGTAAAAAAAACCTGAGGACAAGGCATGTCACAGTTCGACTATCTAAAAACCGCGATAAAACAACAGGGACGCACGCTGCAACAGGTGGCCGAAGCCAGCGGGATGACCAAGGGTTATCTCAGCCAGTTGTTGAATGCAAAGATAAAAAGTCCCAGCGCCCAAAAGCTCGAGGCGTTGCACCGCTTTCTGGATCTTGAGTTTCCCCGTCGCGAGAAGAATATCGGCGTGGTGTTCGGTAAGTTTTATCCGCTGCACACCGGCCATATCTATCTGATCCAGCGCGCCTGCAGTCAGGTTGATGAACTGCATATCATCATGGGCTATGACGAGCCGCGTGATCGCGAGCTGTTTGAGAACAGTTCGATGTCTCAGCAGCCTACAGTCAGCGACCGCCTGCGCTGGTTATTACAGACCTTCAAATACCAGAAAAACATCCGCATTCATGCCTTTAACGAAGAGGGGATGGAGCCGTATCCGCACGGCTGGGACGTCTGGGGCCGTGGCATTAAAGAGTTCATGAGCCAGAAAGGCATTGAACCCAATACCATTTATTCCAGCGAAGAAGCTGATGCGCCGCAGTACCGTGAACATCTGGGTATTGAAACGGTGCTGATTGACCCGAAACGCTCCTTTATGAATATCAGTGGCCGCCAGATCCGTCAGGATCCGTTCCGTTACTGGGATTATATTCCGACAGAAGTGAAGCCGTTCTTCGTGCGTACCGTGGCGATTTTAGGTGGCGAATCCAGCGGAAAATCCACGCTGGTCAACAAGTTAGCCAATATCTTCAACACTACCAGCGCCTGGGAATATGGCCGCGATTATGTTTTCTCGCATCTTGGTGGCGACGAAATGGCGCTGCAATATTCAGATTACGATAAAATCGCGCTCGGTCAGGCGCAGTACATTGATTTCGCGGTGAAATATGCCAATAAAGTGGCGTTTATTGATACCGATTTTCTGACCACGCAGGCCTTCTGCAAAAAATATGAAGGGCGTGAGCATCCGTTCGTGCAGGCGCTGATGGATGAATACCGGTTTGATCTGGTTATCTTGCTTGAAAACAATACACCGTGGGTCGCTGATGGCCTGCGTAGTCTGGGAAGTACGTCTGACCGGATGTCTTTCCAGAACCTGCTGATCGACATGCTGAAACAGAACAACGTCGATTATGTTCACGTTGAATCATCGGATTATGACCAGCGTTTTCTCGAATGTGTGGAGCTGGTGCAGAATATGCTGGCAGCAGATACCAGCCGGCTGAATGAGCCGCCTGTGAGCTGATCAACAAGCAGCAATAAGAAAGCGTGTGTTCTCCGGAATACGCGCTTTTTTATTATTCACACTATGAATATTTTATATATTATTTATCTCTCACAATTATTAATTAATTGATCTGATTATCTTTTCTGGTCATTTTATTAATTCAGTTTGTAACACTGTAAAATTAAATATCCTTATTATTCATTGGATTGTGTGTGTGCTTTTTTTAAGGCTTTTTATTGCGCATTTTATGCGTAAATCCCTGACATGAAATAAAAATACAGTGGCGGCCGTTGAGTTTTATTTATCCGATTATACTCATTCAATCTGCCTCTCATTCCCGCTGAGGCTTTCTAAGGTGATCCGAATGAATTTATCATTCAAGCCCTGGGGTATCGCAGTATTGTGCGGCGCAGGGGCATTTGCTCTGGCCAGTGTGATGTTTATACAAGGCTGGCTTCCGGTCAGCAGTCAGGCCGAAACCACGGCGCAGACTGCGCCTCCGCCTGCATCAGCCGCCGTTCCTCCGCCAGCAGCCCCGGTTCCTGCACCCGTTGCACCTGCGGCATTTACACAAGCTCAGCTCGACCAGTGGGTGGCTCCTGTTGCGCTTTATCCTGACAGCCTGCTTTCACAGGTACTCATGGCATCGACTTATCCCACTAACGTGATTCAGGCAGTACAATGGTCACGCGACCATCCGCAAAACCAGGGCGACGCTGCCGTCGCTCAGGTGGCGAATGAGCCGTGGGATCCGAGTGTGAAATCGCTGGTGGCTTTCCCGCAATTGCTGGCGCTGATGGGAGAAGATCCGGCATGGGTGCAGAATCTGGGTAACGCGTTTCTGGCACAACCGGACGACGTGATGAATACCGTGCAGAAATTCCGTCAGGTGGCACAAAGCAGCGGGGCACTGAAAAGCACGCCGCAGCAGACCGTGACAGTCAAACCTAAACCGGCGGCACAAAGCAGCTCAACCACTGTGGTGAAAAGTGCGCCTGCGCAGCAAACCATCGTGATTGAGCCAGCGGATCCTCAGGTTGTTTACGTACCGAGCTACAACCCGAATGTGGTGTATGGCGCATGGCCGACACCAGCCTATCCGCCGGTGTATCTGCCACCTCCTCCGGGACAGCAGTTTGTTAACGGTGTGGCGTCTGGCATCGGGTTTGGTGTCGGTGTGGCAGCGACTTATGCCATTTTCGGTAGTATTGACTGGGACGATGATGATCATCATCACGATGATTATGATCATCACGGTGGTTCGCAGAACAATTATGTCAATGTGAACGTCAACAATTACAACCGTATCTCGGGCAACAATAATGGGATCAACCCTGCTGGAAATGCGAATACCACGGGCTGGCAGCACAATCCGACCTACAACGCAGGGCTGCCAAATCACGGCGCAAACCTGAACGGTGCGACACAAAACCAGGTGCTGAGCAAGGCGGCGCAGCGTAATAACTATCGTGGTTTCGACAACAACGCGGTCGGGCGTAACAACGGCGGTGTGCAGAATCAAAATGTGGATCAGCGCCGTCAACAGGCGGCATCGGTGATGAATCAGCATCAGAATACGCTGCAGACACAGGGGCATACCCAGCAGCGAAACCTGCCGCATTCAGCACCGGCTGCCGGTATGCATAATCCGGCCAGTCGTCAGGTGCCGCAGCACCAGCCACTGTCTCAACACAATGCTAAGCGCCAGCCAGTACAGCAAATCAACCAGCATCAGCGGCAGAATCTTAATGCATCACGCAGCACGGCATTCAGCGGTAACTCCAGCCGCGGGCCGTCGTGGCAACAGCAGCAATCGCGGGGTAATCAGAGCCGCGAGCATATGCGGAACTTCCAGCAGTCACGCCCTGCCAATACTGAGCCAGCTCATTTGCACCGTCGCTAGACTGACGAGGAAAAGTCATGAAGAGATTGCGTAATTTTTTAATTTCCACAGGTCTGATGTTGCTGCCTTTAACCGGTTTCGCACAGCAGACGTTCACCACCCCGGAACTTGCCGCGCAGGCACTGGTAAAAGCCATTGAAGCGCACGATGATGCGTCTATGCAAAAGCTTCTCGGGAATAACTGGCAGGAGTATCTGCCGCCAAAAGAGGTGGATCCGGATGAGGTGGCGCGTTTTCTGCGTGACTGGCATATCAGCCATAAAATCGCAGAACACGGCGACACCGCACACCTGAATGTCGGGCCGGAAAACTGGCAGTTGCCGATCCCGATGAAACACACGGCGCAGGGCTGGTCATTTGATATGGCCGCCAGTGCCGCCGAAATCGAAACCCGTGCTATTGGCCGCAATGAGCTTTCCGCCATTCAGGCGGTTTCCGCTTACGCCGATGCGCAGCACGAATATCAGCAGATTGCCGGGCAATATGCTCAGCGCTTTATCAGCACGGAAGGCCAGCATGACGGCCTGTACTGGCCGGTGAAACAGGGCGAAGCGCCCAGCCCGTTAGGTCCGGCCTTTGGCAATGATCAGCCGGGATCGGATTATCACGGCTACTTTTACCGCATCCTCACCGCGCAGGGCGCAAACGCCAGCGGCGGAGCGTACAGTTACATCGAAAATGGCAAGATGACCAAAGGTTTTGCGCTGATCGCCTGGCCGGCGGTTTACGGCCATACCGGCGTGACCAGTTTTATGATCAATCAGCAGGGCGAGGTATATCAGCAGGATTTAGGCGAGCATACCGACGCTGCGGCAAAAGCGATCACGGCGTTTGACCCCGATGCCAAATGGCAAAAAGTGGACGATGGCGAATAGGGGACATACGTGAATGAAAAAGCCCCGCCATGAAAGTGACGGGGCTTTTCTTTTAAAGCGGCATCGTGCTTAGAAGGCGACGACGACTTTACCTTGCATATGGCCGTCGAGCACTTTGGCATGGGCGGCTTCGATGCTTTCCACTGTCAGGCCAGAAAGGGTTTCACTCAGTGTGGTTTGTACTTTGCCTCCATCAACCAGCGCCGCGACCTGCTTAAGAATTTCGCCCTGTTCGGCAATATCCGGCGTGGTAAACATGCTGCGGGTGTACATCAGTTCCCAGTGCAGTGCGGCACTTTTCAGCTTCAGTTTATTCATATCCAGCGGATGTTCATTTTCAACGATGGTACAGATGTGGCCCATCGGTGCGATCAGATCAGAGATCGCTTCCCAGTGACCGTCGGTGTCATTCAGGCACAGAATGAAATCCACCTGTCTGATGTCGTGTTTGGCCAGTTCACCTTTCAGATCTTTATAGTTCACGGTCAGATCCGCACCGCGATCCAGACACCATTGTGCGGATTCCGGACGCGAAGCAGTGGCAATAACTTTCACTTTGCTGCGCAGTGACGCGAACGGGATCGCAAGCGAACCCACGCCACCGGCCCCGCCGATGATCAGCAGGGTTTTATCGGCAGACGCGTCCTGAATTTTAAGGTGCTCGAACAGTGCTTCCCAGGCGGTCAGCGTGGTTAACGGCATGGCAGCGGCTTCAGCCCAGTTCAGGCTTTGCGGTTTGACGGACACAATACGTGAGTCGATCAGTTGTTCTGTCGCGTTGCTGCCGGAGCGGGTGATATCCCCGGCGTACCAGACTTCATCACCGGCTTTGAAGTTTTTCACTGCGCTGCCGACGGATTTGACGATGCCGCTGGCATCCCAGCCCAGCACTTTTGGCGCGTCCAGACCGCTTTTTTGCACGCCTTTATGCACTTTGGTATCGACCGGATTGATCGACACGGCTTTCACTTCCACCAGCAGGTCGTAATCCTTTGCGACGGGTTGTGGCAATTCAACGGCGATAAAGTGGGCCGGATCTTTCGGGTTTACGGCAATAGCTTTGATTGTCATGTTCTCTCTCTCCGTTAGGTATACAGACAGTCTAGTCCTCCGGCGGGAAGCTGATAAGATGGACAATAACTAACAAAGTGTTCGTCTGAGGTGAACAATCATGTTTAAGCAGTTGCAGGATATGGCACTGTTTGCGCTGGTGGCGGAGTGTGGCAGCTTCACACAGGCCGCAAGCCGCGCAGGATTGCCCAAATCGAGTGTCAGTCATCGCATCAGCCAACTGGAGAAGTCCGTCGGCCTGCGGTTGCTGAACCGCACGACGCGACAGCTTAATCTGACGTTCGCCGGTGAACGCTACCTGATCCACTGTCAGGAGATGATGCAGGCCAGCGAACGGGCAGAACTGGCCATCCGCCGTTTACGCGATAACCCGAGCGGACGGCTGCGGATCACCAGTCCTGCGGGGCTCGGCGCGACGTTGCTGGCGCGCATGAACGTTGAGTTTCAGAAGCGTTATCCCGATGTGTCGCTGGAAGTCTCCGTTTCCGATGCGCTGGTCGATCTGGTGCAGGAAGGGTTTGATATCGCGCTGCGTACGGGTAAACCACAGGATTCCTCGCTGATTGGCCGCGAACTGGGGCACAGCCCGCGTTACCTGCTGGCTTCGCCGGCGTATCTGGCGCAGCATCCGTCTCTGGATTCGCCGCAGCAACTGGCGTCGCATCACTGTATCGCGCACCGGGCGTGGTCGGAATGGGTGCTACATCGCGGCGACACCTGGCACCGCTGGCTGCTGCCTGCGGCGCATACCACCGACAATTTGTTGTATGCGCGGGAATGCGCGCTGGCAGGCGCAGGTATCACGCTGTTACCGGCATTTTTATGCCATGACGAAGTGGCGAAAGGCACACTGGTGCGCGTGTTACCGGAATGGGAAGCGGAAGGGAATGATCTGTATCTGGTCTATCCGGGACGAAAACTGAATTCTCCGGCACTGGCCTGTTTTATTGAGTTTATGCTGGAAGAATACGGCTTTGCGAAGAGTTACAGCGAGGCGCTGGCAGGCTAGATTTCAGTGAATTGAAGGCATAAAAAAGGCCCGTTTCCGGGCCTTATATTCAGGCGAAAGATGATTACTTGATCATCTTTTTGTACTTGATGCGCTTCGGTTCTAACGCTTCAGCACCTAAAGTACGTTTTTTGTATTCTTCGTATTCGGTGAAGTTACCTTCGAAGAATTCGACTTTACCTTCATCCTGATAATCGAGGATGTGCGTCGCGATACGGTCGAGGAACCAGCGGTCATGGGAAATGACCATCGCGCAGCCAGGGAACTCCAGCAAGGCGTTTTCCAGCGCGCGCAGGGTTTCGATGTCGAGGTCATTGGTCGGTTCATCGAGCAGCAACATGTTACCGCCAACCTGCAGCAGTTTTGCCAGATGCAGACGACCACGTTCACCACCGGACAACTCGCCAACGCGTTTGCCCTGATCAACACCTTTGAAGTTGAAGCGGCCCACATAGGCGCGGCTTGGCATTTCAGTGGTGCCGATGCGCATGATGTCCTGACCACCGGACACTTCTTCCCATACGGTTTTGCTGTTATCCATGGAATCACGGAACTGATCCACAGAGGCCAGTTTCACGGTGTCACCCAGCTCGATGGTGCCGCCGTTCGCTTCTTCCTGACCTGACATCATACGGAACAGCGTGGATTTACCGGCACCATTCGGGCCGATAATGCCGACGATTGCGCCTTTCGGCACGGAGAAGGACAGGTCGTCGATCAGAACGCGATCACCGTAAGACTTGCTCAGGTTTTTCACGTCGACAACTTTGTCGCCCAGGCGCGGACCCGGTGGAATGAACAGTTCGTTGGTTTCGTTACGTTTCTGGTATTCGGTGTTGTTCAGCTCTTCAAAGCGTGCCAGACGTGCCTTGCCTTTAGACTGACGGCCTTTCGCGCCCTGACGAACCCACTCCAGCTCTTTCTCAATAGACTTACGACGGGCCGCTTCAGAAGACGCTTCCTGCGCCAGACGTGCATCTTTTTGTTCCAGCCAGGTGGAGTAGTTACCTTCCCACGGAATACCTTCACCGCGGTCAAGTTCCAGGATCCAGCCTGCCACGTTATCGAGGAAGTAACGGTCATGGGTAATCGCCACAACGGTGCCTTCGAAGTCATGCAGGAAGCGTTCCAGCCATGCCACGGATTCGGCATCCAGGTGGTTGGTCGGTTCGTCGAGCAGCAGCATGTCCGGCTTTTCGAGCAGCAGGCGGCAAAGTGCCACACGGCGGCGTTCACCACCGGACAGGTTTGCCACTTTCGCATCCCAGTCCGGCAGACGCAGCGCATCGGCGGCACGTTCGAGCTGGCTGTTCAGGTTATGGCCATCATGTGCCTGAATGATTTCTTCCAGTTTGCCCTGTTCGGCCGCCAGTTTGTCGAAATCAGCGTCCGGTTCGGCGTACAGCGCATACACTTCATCGAGACGTTTTAACGCGCCAACGACTTCAGAAACGGCTTCTTCCACGGACTCACGCACGGTGTGTTCCATGTTCAGTTGCGGTTCCTGCGGCAGATAACCGATTTTCAGATCCGGCTGCGGACGTGCTTCACCTTCGATGTCAGTATCGATACCGGCCATGATGCGCAGCAGGGTGGATTTACCTGAACCGTTCAGACCCAGAACACCGATTTTGGCGCCAGGGAAGAAACTCAGGGAGATGTTCTTAAGAATATGACGCTTCGGCGGAACAACTTTGCCGAGGCGATGCATGGAATATACGTATTGAGCCACGTTGTTTTGAGCCTCTTTCTCTGCGGGCCGCGCGCTGTCTGCGAAGGGCAGGCGCTGCGGCAAATTAAAGCCAGCCCCGCCTGATTGCGGCATGACTGATAAGGGTTCCGACTGCGAAGTTTAGCGTGTTTCAGTCGGGTTCCCAACCATCAGGTTCACAGTAAGGCAAGAATGTTGCTGGCGGGCGGCAGGTGGCGGAGAAATCAGCCGAACGGAATGGTGAATTCATCCGTTTCGCGGTCCGGGCGCAGTGGCTGAATACGCCCGACAAACATCCCGGACGTCAGAATATCGGTGAGTTTAACAACATGATAAATAGCCTGTTTATTCTGAGTTTTTACTTTACGCTTGATATTGCCTTTGTGTGACGCCACCGTTTTTTGCTTGATATTCAGGTGCTGAGAAATGTTTTGCGTGTTCAGCCCCGACATCCACATTTTCAGAATACTGGATTCAGTCCGGCTCAGGCTGACCGGCGTGAGATCCAGCGGTTGTTCCGTTTCTGCCGAGCGCGCCAGCAGCAGGTTATGGGCAATCAACTGATAAATAGTGGCTGTCCGGATGGATTTTGACAAAATAATGATGTTTTTACGGATCGGCACATAGTTCTGATAATTCAGGTTTTCCTTGGAAATGAAAACAAAAAAAAGCGTACCGGGATGCGCGTCGATCACCTCCCGCAGAACGTGACCTGATTGCGCATCAGACGTAAAGCAATCTTCATTCACGAAGATGATTTCAGGCGTCAGGGAATTGCACGTCGCTTGCAGTTCGTCGATGTCCTTAAGCGAAAGAATATCTTTCGGATGTTGTCCGTTTAATTGCAATAGCGAATGCAATGCCAGCTGTGTGTAATAGCACTTATCTACAATGAGCGATGACATTGTGTGTTACCTGTTTGTTGGCCTTTGTTTGACTGCGGTACAGCCAGAGAGCTCGTTTTTATAAAACTGATCGTATAGCGATGGGGCATTCCCGTAAAAGTTGCCGGACGCTGGCAAAACTAACATTGCTGTGAGAAGGGATGCCCCTGGAGAGAGTAATAAGGCGGTAAAGAATTGATGTAAATCAGCAGAATGGGCTTTGGGACGTTTTGTGAGATCTTTGAGACGAATTGAGCGGGGAAAAGACTAAAGTTTCAGAATTGTGACGTTTTTTATGTGAAAAAGCCAGGTTACACAAGGTAACCCGGCATAAGCATAAATCGTCAGACTTTCTTGCGGATGAAGCGGTTAACCAGCCATTTCTCGATTTCGACGATCACGAAGATCATCGCGCCAACCACCAGCGTGATACCCCAGAATTTCAGTGGCATCGGCACGGTGCCAAACAACCGGTTCATGACTGGCAGATAAATCAACGCCAGTTGCAGGAGCAGTAAGACACCGGAAACAATCCATAACCCTTTGTTGACGAACACTTCGCGCGTCAGCGGGAAACGGTCCATTACGCGGCAGTTAAACATATACACCCACTGCGCGGTGACCAGCGTCTGTAACAGCACGGTACGGATCAAATCGCTGCTGTAACCACGCGGTTGCATCCAGGCTTCCAGCACAAAGGCACTGCAGGCAATCAGAATACCCACGAAGGCGATACGCCAGACAGCATGCAGGTCGAGAACGTGCTGACCCGGCGCGCGCGGACGGCGCCTCATCATGCCTTTCTCACCCGGCTCAAAGGCCAGACCGAAGGACAGCGTGGTCGACGTCGCCATGTTCATCCACAAGATCTGAACCGGCGTTAGCGGGATGACTGCCCCGGCCAGAATGGCCAGGATAATCAGTAGTCCCTGCGCGAGGTTAGTCGGCAGAATAAACAGAATGGTTTTCTTCAGGTTGTCGTAAACGCGACGACCTTCCCTGACCGCGCTGGCGATGGTCGCGAAGTTGTCATCGGTCAGCACCATGTCAGCGGCTTCTTTGGTAACTTCGGTGCCTTTGATCCCCATCGCGATACCGACGTCAGCTTGTTTCAACGCGGGCGCATCGTTGACACCGTCACCGGTCATTCCGACCACTTCACCGGTATCCTGTAACGCTTTTACCAGCCGTAATTTATGCTCGGGACTGGTACGGGCGAAAATATCATACTGGCTGGCGGCAGCGGCCAGTTCTGCATCATCCATATGCTCGAGCTGGTAACCGGTGATGGAATCACTGCTGTTGCCAATCCCTAACATTTTGCCGATGGCCATCGCGGTTTCCTGATGGTCGCCGGTGATCATCTTCACGCGGATCCCGGCCTGCTGACACTGGGCAATCGCATCAATGGCTTCCGGGCGAGGGGGATCCATCATGCCAGCGATACCGACAAAAATCAGACCCTGTTGCAGATGGCTATGGTTCAGGTCGCCACCGATTTCCGGCTCATCTTTCAATGCCGCAGCGACCATGCGCAGACCCTGACGGGCATAGCGCGCCATCTCTTCTTCCCAGTATTCCCGGCGGAAAGGCTGCACGCCGTTTTCGGTCAGTTCAAACGAGGCTAAAGAGAACAGTACGTCCGGTGCGCCGGTCACGAACAACCGGGTTTTGCCGTTGATGCGTTGCAGTGTCGACATGTATTTGTGTTTGGAATCGAACGGGATTTTATCCAGCGGCTCGACTTTGCCGGTATTCAGGTTTGATTTCGCCGCCAGCACTTTCAGTGCGCCGGAAGTCGGCCCGCCGGTAATGCCCCAGTGGCCTTTATCGTCCTGCATCAGTTGGCTGTCGTTGCATAAATCAACTGCAGTGATGAAGGTATTGAGCACCGGTGTATGAGTGACATCAATCTGTTGCCGGGTTTGTGCGTCAACAATCCGGCCTTTAGGCTGATAGCTTTCGCCTTCAACCTGATAAGCGCGGTCTGCCAGAATGACGGCTTTCACAGTCATTTCATTCATGGTCAGCGTGCCGGTTTTATCCGAGCAGATAACCGTCATGGAGCCGAGTGTTTCGACTGTCGGCAGCTTGCGGATAATGGCGTGATTACGCGCCATCGACTGCACGCCAAGGGAGAGAATAATCGAGATAATCGCCGGTAAACCTTCGGGAACCGAAGCCACGGCCAGGCTAATCAGCGACAACAGCAGTTCGCCCAATGGCATATCGCGCAGGATAAAGGCGAAGACAAACAGGAACGCCATCATCAGCAGAATCAGGGCGAAAATGCCTTTGCCCAGTTTGTCGATTTGCTGCAACAGCGGGGTGCGCTGCGGCGTAATCGACGACATCATCTGGTTGATGTGACCCAGTTCGGTGTCTTTACCTGTGGCATAAACCACACCGGTTGCGGTGCCGCCACTGATCATGGTGCCGGAGAACAGCAGGTTGTGGCGGTCGCCGATCATGACTTCATCGTCAATGACCTGTGCGTTTTTCACCACCACGGTGGATTCACCGGTCAGAATGGCTTCTTCGACCTGCAGGTTATGCGCGCTGACAATGCGCAAGTCCGCCGGGATTTTATCTCCCGGGCGCAACTGCACGATATCACCGGGCACCAGCTGGTCGGCATTGATGGTTTGTATCTGTCCGTCACGCATGACAACTGCCTGACTTGACAGCATATTCTGAATGCTTTTCAGCGATTTCTCAGCGCTGTTTTCCTGCAAAAAACCGATCAGCGCATTGATGACGGCCACGCCCAAAATCACCAGCGTGTCGACCCAGTGTCCCATGGCACCGGTCACGATGGCAGCCGCGAGCAGGATATAAATCAGGACATCATTGAAGTGCGCCAGAAAACGCATCAGGG
>NZ_JBFUHK010000047.1:0-30031 GCF_056402435.1 Rahnella sp. P4_A8
CGCTGCTTGCGCTGCCTGCCAGAGTGATTGGCAGTGGCTGCTGAGAATCAAACTCTTCCTGGTTAGAGGACAGCGGGTTGTGGATCTCAATATAACGTTTGCCGTCTGGTTCCACGGTGGCTTTCACCGGCTCGTTGATGAACTGAACGCGGGTGCCTTGCGGGACGTTGTCGAACAACCATTTGATGTCAGCATCACGCAGACGCACACAACCGTGGCTCACACGCAAACCGATACCGAAATTGGCGTTGGTGCCGTGGACTGCATACAGACGCCCGACATACAGCGCGTACAGCCCCATCGGGTTGTCCGGACCCGCAGGGAAGACGGCTGGCAGGAATTCGCCACGAGAAGCATATTCTTCATGCATTTTCGCCGTCGGGGTCCAGGTCGGACCGGCTTTTTTACGCTGAACGGTAGTGACCCAGTTCATCGGGGTGTCTTTGCCCAGCTCACCGATACCGATCGGCAGCACGACCACAGTATTGGTGCCTTTCGGGTAGTAATACAGACGCATTTCAGCGCTGTTGATCACGATGCCTTCGTGCGGGGTTTCCGGCAGGATCAACTGCTGAGGAATGGTCAGCACGGTGCCCGGGGTTGGCAGGTACGGGTCAACGCCAGGGTTAGCTTCGAGCATGTTGCTCAAACCCATCTGGTATTGCGCTGCAAAATGTTCCAGTGGCAGGCTGCTGCCCTGCGGAACAGTAACTGTGATGTTTTCACCGACCAGACGACCATTATTGGCCGGAAGAGGGTAGACCACAGCAAAAGACGCCTGGCTATATGCAGCAACTGCCAAAACCAGGGTAAGGATTGCGCGAATGCTCATTTTCATATTTTCGTTGGTCGTTAATGCCACACTGGCAGTTGTCAGGATGTTGATTCCCCCCGATCCGATAGAAACCGGCCGGAGGAATAGTGTACTTGCACATAGCACTTGAAAGGGATCCGGTATGTGTAACGAATCGCATTTCAGGGCCGCTAATTATAAGGATTTATTTCAAACAGGCCAAAGCTTTCTCACCTTGTTAGAAAAGTTCCCTGCCACAACCGCATTTTTTGCGGCAGCCTGCACATTTCCTTCACATTCCTGACCTTATTTACGGCAAAACGGCACCATAACCAGTGCGGCAATAAACATCCAGGCCATGACCTGAAAGATGTCGTTGAACGCCAGCGTCAGCGATTGCGCTGCGACTTTCGCCCCAAACACGCCTTTCGCCATCAGCAATGCCTGAGCGGTATCAGGCGTCAGGTGACCGATTTTTTGCGCCAGCGATCCCATCACTTCCTGCGCATGATCCCCGTATTGCCCCAGCGATTCGCCGAAACGTGCCGCATGAACGCGGGTCCAGTCCTGCAACCAGGTATTCACCGTGGCAATGCCAATCGCGCCGCCGAGATTACGCATCAGGTTAAACAGCCCGGAGGCGTAGCGCAGTTCCGGCCCCTGAAACGCGGTCAGCGCCATGTTCACACTCGGCACGATGCACAACATAATGAACAGGCCGCGCACCACCTGCGGCCAGAAAAACTGTTCTGCTCCCCAGTAAGGGGTCACGGCGGTCGTCAGCCATAAACTCAGTGCGAAACCGGATAAACCCACGGTGATCAGTATCCGCCGGTCAACGCGGCTGATTAATCTGGCGGCAATAATCGTGCTGAAGAATTGCCCGACACCCACCACAAACACCGTTGTACCGATTTGCAGGCTGTTGAAATCGCGGATGCGGCCGAGGAAAACCGGCGTCAGATATGTAGAGGCATAAAGACCAAATCCAACCACCAGATTGAACAGGCAGGCGAAGGTGAATGTCGGGTCACGGAAGGGCGTCAGGCGTACGATCGGGTTTTTCGAATAAAAGGATCGTTCGAGAAACAGCACAAAGGCCACCAGTGAGAACCACGCCGAAATCTGGATTTGCGGATCGCTGAACCAGTTCTTGCGCGGGCCTTCTTCCAGCACATATTCCAGACAACCGAGCGCTATCGCCATCGACAATAAATGTATCCAGTCGATACGTTTAAGCATCGGATAATCCGCTTTATCCACATGAATAAACAGCACGGCACCGGTGGCAACCAGAGCGCCGGGCAGAATGTTGATGAAGAAAATCCAGCGCCAGTCGAGTAACTGCGTGACTATGCCACCCACAGTCGGCCCAAGCGTGGGGGCCAGCACGCTGACCATGCCGAGGATCGCCGGGATCAGCGCCTGCTGTTTGCCCTGAAACATGGCGAAGCCGGTCGCGAATACTGTCGGTACCATCGCGCCGCCGGTAAAACCCTGCAACGCGCGAAAGAAGATCATCGACTCGATATTCCACGACAATCCGCACCCGATGCTGCTGAGGGTGAACAGCGCCGCCGATGCGCTGAACAGCCAGCGGGTGGAAAGTGCCTGCGTCAGAAAAGCCGAGAACGGGATCATCACCAGTTCGGCGATCAGATACGAGGTTTGTACCCAGCTGATTTCATCCGGTCCGGCGGAAAGCCCGGCCTGCACATCGTTTAACGAGGCGGCGACAATCTGAATGTCGATAAGCGCCAGAAACATACCGAACGCCATAATGCTGAAAATCAAAAACTTACGTGATGTCGGATAATCCGCAGGCGAAAGCGTCGCGGCTGGAGTCAGGGTGACAGACATGGCTATGAGATCCCGGGGCTTGTTTATATGATGGTCATCATATTAATATGATGACCATCATACAATGAGTGAAATTAAAAATGAGCGAAGTAACAGCAGATGAAGGGAGCCCGTCCCCGGCAGTAAAAGCCACTAAACGATCAAAGCGGATCTTTGTGGTCAGCGGTATTGCGCTGATGGTAGCCCTGAGTGGCGCGGCATGGTTACTGGCTGCGCCCGCGTCGGAATCCACGGATGATGCCTATCTGACGGCAGACACCACCAGCGTTGCGCCAAAAGTAAAAGGCTTCGTTTCGACGGTGCTGGTGCGTCATAACCAGCGGGTACATGCCGGCGATAAACTGGTGCTGATCGACAGCGAAGAGTTTACGGCTCGTCTGGCGTCTGCGCAGGGAGAACTTGAAGATGCCCGCGCGCAGGTGGCGCAACAGGAAGCGGCGTTACTGAGCCAGCAGGCGCAGGAACAACTGGCACTCACCCAAATCGAAGTCGCGCGCACGGCGATCCGTTCGTCGCGTGCGGAACAGCAACATGCTGAAGCCGAGCAGCAGCGTTATCAGTCGCTGGCGGTCAGCGGTGCCACATCACGTAATGATGCTGACCGGTATAAAACGGTGGCGGTGACGGCAGAACAAACCTCGGCGCACGCCGCGGCAATGCTGGATGTTGCCCAAAATCAGGCGGCGGTGACACACGCCCGGCGGGCAGAAATTCAGGCGGCGCTGGCACTGGCGAAGGCCGCTGTGGTGAAAGCGCAGGCGGCACAAGCGCTGGCGCAGCAGGATCTCAATCACACCACTATTGTTGCTGCCATCGATGGCATAGCGGGAAACCGGCAGGTACAGGTTGGCGATTACGTTACACCCGGTCAGCGGCTGATGACGCTGGTACCGGAACAGGGCATTTATGTGACGGCCAACTTCAAAGAAACACAGACCGGCAGAATGCAGCCGGGACAACGTGCGGACGTGCATGTGGATGCGCTGCCGGGCGTGACGTTTCGCGGTGAAGTCGACAGCCTTGCGCCGGGATCAGGTTCGACGTTTGCATTGCTGCCATTTGAGCCGGGCACGGGTAATTTCACCAAAATTGTTCAGCGGGTGCCGGTGCGGATCCGGCTTGACGCTGGTCAGCCAGATTTAGCGGCGCTGCGCCCCGGATTATCCGTGGATGCGCGCGTTTCGTTAACCGATGCGGTCAGGTAAGCTATGACAGCAATTTTCTGATTATCAGGGTGTTATTATGCGCTATGAGAGTGAACATAAACCTAAAATCCGCGAGCGGATCCTGAAGGAGGCGGCGAAAGACATCCGTACCAAAGGGCCGTTGCAGGTCAGCGTGGCAGGTGTAATGAGCAAAGCTGGCCTGACGCACGGTGGGTTTTATGCGCACTTTGCCTCAAAAGAGGCACTGATTGAGGCCGCCATCGGGCAGATGTTTAATCAGGTTATGGTCCGCTGGGATAAAGAAAATCAGGGGCTGACGGCGCAGCAGCAACTGGCAGGGTATATCGATTTCTACCTGTCGCCCGGGCACCGCGATAACCGGGCGCAGGGCTGTCCGGTGTCGGCGCTGGCCTCTGAAACGCCACGCTTGTCAGCGCCCTGTCAGGCAGAGTTCGCGCGCGGCATCGAACGTATCCGTGGGATGATTATCCGCCAGCTGACAGAGATGGGCGTGGACAACCCGAAAACGCAGGCGATATCGGTGAGTGCGGAACTGATGGGCAGTTTGTCGCTGGCACGTTGTGAGCCTGATCGTGAAGTTTCAGATGCGTTGCTGGAAAGTGCGAAGAAAGCGCTGAAGGCGCGGCTGAATCTTGCAGAAGAATAAACTCTCAGAATCGCTCCCTCCCCTGCGAAGGGGAGGGTTGGGGTGGGGTATTAAGTTCTAAATCAAAAGTTAAGGTTTTCTTAAACAAGGTGTTAGCCCTTAAAACCCCCTCCCAGCCTCCCCCTTCGCAGGGGGAGGAGCTGAAAAAATCTATCAGAAATCATAACCTACTGTAGCAACCACGGTACGTTCCTGACCCCAGTAGCAGTAGCTGGTGCCGTAACAGGCTGCGACATATTTCTTGTCGAACAGGTTGTTAGCATTCAGCTGCACATACGCGCCTTTCAGTTGCGGATTGAACTGCACCAGATTCATACGCAGTGACGCATCAACCAGCGTGGCAGAAGGCATGTGGCGGGTGTTTTCGTTATCCGCCCATTGTGTGCCGATGTAACGCACACCTGCACCCATATCCACACCAATCGGCGTGTTGTACTGACCCCAGATGGAAGCCATTTGTTTTGGCGTCACATACGGCGTGTTGCCGTTGTTCTCAGCCGCATCACGGATACGCACTTTGTTGTAGGTGTAACCGGCCATCACGTTAAAGCGTTCGGTAACCTGTTTCTTAGCTTCCAGCTCAAGACCCTGTGAGCGGATTTTACCTGCCGGCTCGTAGTAGCTGCCGACTACCACGCGGTTACCCACGTCTTTTTGCGTCAGATCATACAGCGCCGCGGTGTACATATCGGAAGTGCCGACCGGCTGGTATTTGATCCCGGCTTCGTATTGCTCACTCTGCATCGGTTTCAGCAGCGTGCCGTCAGCGCCTGGCAGGGCAGATGGCGTCATCGCCTGGCTGTAGCTGACGTACGGTGAAATGCCGCTGTCAAAGGCGTACAGCAGGGAAGCGCGGCTGTTGAAATGACTGTCTTTACGTTCGCTGTTGCTGGTGGTGCCGTAGATGCTTTCGTAACTGCGGCTGGAGGTTTTTAGCGTGTCGTAACGGCCTGACAGGGTCAGATACCATTTGTTCCAGTTCATCTCATCTTGCAGATAGGTACCCATCTGCTCATAACGGTTTTTACCGCGTTTATGACTGTAATAATCCAGTGCATCACCGCCAACGCCAGTGTACGGGTTGAGGTTTTCAGCGTAAGCAGCGTCAGATTTCACATCATTGATAAAGTGGGAGTAATCGAAACCGATCACCACTTTATGTGCCAGTTCGCCGGTCGCGAAATCCGCTTCGAGCTGGTTATCAATCGCAAAAGTATCCAGCGAGGACTTCTCACCGGAATAATAACGACTCATCTTGGTACGGTCCGCATTCCAGCCCGCCTGATACACCTGATCCAGTTCGGTGTTGGAATGGGTGTAGTTGGCGTTCTGGCGGAATGACCAGACGTCGTTAAACGCGTGCTGGAATTCGTAGCTGTAGATTTGCTCCCAGCGTTTGAACTGGTTGCGGGTGCTTTCGCCATCGAAGAAACCCCGGCTCAGTTTCTGCCCGTAGAGGCTGCCGTCAGCCGGAACCGCGGCGTGGTAGCCACCGGACGGATCTTTTTGCAGATATGCGCGCAGTAAAAGCGAGGTATTTTCATCCGGCGTCCACAGCAACTGTGGCGAAATCGCGTAACGCTCTTCACGCTGGTGATCGTACTGCGTATCGCTGCTGCGGGTCATCCCGGTCAGACGGAATGCCAGCTGATCGTTGATGGCATTGGTGTAATCGAATGCGCCGCCTTTGGTATTTTGCGTGCCACCGGAAAGCTGGAAGTGACCTTCTTCAGCAAACTGCGGGCGCTTGGTGGATTCCACCACCACACCGCCGGGAATGCTCTGGCCGTAAAGCGCAGAAGACGGTCCTTTCACCACATCAATACGTTCCAGGAACCACGGATCAACCTGAATGGAGTTATAGGTCGAGCCATCGCTCAGGATCCGCAGGCCATCGAGGAAGGTGTTGTTGACGTCACCGCCGTGGAAACCGCGCAGGGAAATGGTGTCATAACGCGTTGCGCCGCCGGCAAAGTTGGTGAATACGCCTGGCGTGTAGTTCAGTGCAGCGTTAACCGTGGTGGCGTTCTGGTCAGTCATTTGCTGACGGGTCACAACAGAAACGGCCTGACCGGTGGTGATCAGCGGCTGATCCGTTTTGGTCGCACTTTTACTGGTTTTCGCGCTGTAACCCTGCGTCGGAGCATCGGCGGTATCCGCAGGCGCGGCTTTGACAATGACGGTGTCTTCAGCAGCCATTGAGGCAACCGGCATTGCCAGCGCGCACATAAGCACCGAGCGTTTGAGGGGGAAAGCCAACAACATATTCATAATCCCTATAAATAACTCAATAATGATTGAGTGATTAATTGATGCGTGTGTAATAAACCCAAAAGCCAACATGTGTTCCGCACAAAAGCATGACGTGCGAAGGGCAGTCACTTAACCGAAACGTGACGGATGTTAAACTTAATGATAATTGTTATCATTATTATTTTACAAATTCAAGGGAACTTTACGCCAAAAATGTGAAGTGACGCATTTTTAACCTGATGAAAACGAGGGTTTTTTAATTGCGGCAATAAAAATCTGAGCAAAATGGCCGGAAGTGATTAGGGTTAATAGTGAGTTTTTTAATCATGTTCTCTATGTAAAATTCACGGCCGGGAGGCGAAAATGGGTCAGGGGAGTCCGGAGGAATACAGCAGGAAATGGGCAGCGGTTGACAACTATCTGGTGAGTCATTTAGTGGACAGCGATCCGGTTCTGGATCAGGTACTGAAAAACAATCATCAGGCCGGTTTACCCGCACACGATGTAGCACCCAATCAGGGAAAATTACTGGCGCTGTTCGCCCAAATCATCAGCGCACAGAAAGTCTTAGAAATCGGCACGCTCGGCGCTTACAGCACTATCTGGCTGGCGCGGGCGTTACCGGCGCTCGGAAAAGTCGTGACGCTGGAAGCCGATCCGCATCATGCGCGCATCGCACAAACCAACATTGAGCTGGCCGGTTTGCAGGATAAAATTACCTTACACACCGGGCCTGCGTCAGAAACCTTGCCCACGCTCGCGGCGGAAGCGCCGTTTGACCTGATTTTTATTGATGCCGATAAACCCAGCAATCCGCTTTATCTGGAATGGGCGCTGAAATTGTCGAAACCGGGGACATTAATTATTGGCGATAATGTGGTGCGGGACGGCGCGGTGGTGGATCCGTACAGCGACGACGCCCGGGTGCAGGGTGTGCGTCGCTTTATTGAGATGATTGAACAGGAACCGCGTTTATCAGCGACCGCGCTGCAAACCGTCGGCAGCAAAGGCTGGGACGGTTTTGTGCTGGCGCGGGTCACCGGTTAACAGGGCTTAACGCGCCAGACCAAAGCCAATATCAAACAGCGGATTTTCGCTGTCATGTGGCATATCGGATTGTTGTCTGAGCACGGCTTCTTCAGACGATGGCAGTTCAAACGGCAGCTTACCGGTATAGGCTTCGGTGCTGGTCAGGCGCGTAAACAAAACGGTATCGCTGACACCGAAATTGCCGATAATCACTTTCGCTTTGTCCTTCACGTTGGTCAGGATCGCCGGACGGTCGAGATAAACGGTGACGATTGTCGGCACTGCTTTGCTGGCTTTCACGATCGCCTGATAATCCGCGTTGTCACCGGTAAAGGCCAGCGAGCCTTCGTGATGGTGCTTGCCAAAGAACCAGGCTTTATGCGGTTGCTCGTACGGGGCATGGGCGCGGATCAGCGCAATATCGGCTTTCTCCGGCGCATCCACCACGGTAAAACCGGCTGCCGTCGCGGCCTGCGGTGCTATGCCGTACAGCCAGATCTTTTTGCCCTTTTTCAGCGGTAACACATCATCGGTGTTTTGCAGCAATACCAGTGAATGTCCCTGCGCCGAATTGGCTTCTTTTTGCCAGTCAGCGCGCCCGACGGTTTGGGTGGCTTTCTGCACATCGACATACGGATTTTCAAACAGTCCGGTCTGGAATTTTTGCTCAAGAATACGCACAACAGATTCATCCAGGCGCTGTTCAGTCAGTTGCTTTTCATGCACTGCGCTGACCAGCAACTGTGAGTCGGTCACGCCGCCAAACTGATCGACACCCGCCAGCACCGCCTTCACGAAACGCTGTTGCGGCGTCAGATTCTCGACACCCCACGACATGCCACCGGGCACCGGTTCTTTACCTTCCGGCGAACCGTTCAGGCATTCGTTTTCGCAATTGCTGGTGATCAGCCAGTCGCTGAGAATGACGCCTTTGAAACCGTATTGTCCGCGCAGAATGTCGGTCAGCAACTGATGACTGAATCCGGCACCGACCTGTTCGAGCGGTTTGCCGTCCACGGAAACATTTTTCAGGATTGAATATGTCGGCATGACGCTGGCGACCTTGGCTTCAAACGCGYCGGTAAACGGATAGATGTGTTCTTTGAGATTATTGCCGGGGAAGACGGCGTTTTTGCCGTAGACGTTATGGCTGTCAAAACCGTTCTCAGCCGCGCCATAGCCGACCCAGTGTTTGACCACGGAAATCACGCTGCCCTGATTTAGTCCGTCAGGACCGTTTTGCATCCCTTCGATATAACCCCGCACCATGTTATGCACCCGTGTCGGATCTTCGCCGAAGGTGCCACTGATACGCGCCCAGCGCGGCTCTGTTGCCAGATCGGCTTGCGGTGAAAGTGCCTCACGGATACCGACGGCCAGATATTCCTGACGGACGATATCGGCGTAACGGCGGGTGAGTTTCTCATTGCCAATCGCCGCCAGTCCTAAGGTTTCCGGCCACTGGGTGAATTTACCGGAAGAGGTACTCGCACCGACCAGATACTCGAATGAGTTACGCGGGTCGCTGCTGACGGTGACCGGAATACCCAGGCGCGTCTTTTCGGCAATCTGCTGCAGTTTATTGTTTTCTTCCGCCATCATGGCGGGGTCGTTCGCCGAAAGCCGGGTGATCAGGCTGTTGACCTTCGCGCCGGCAATCATCTTTTCCGCCACTGCCATGTCATAATGCGTGCCTGCGCCGATCGGGCTGTTGGCCGTCGGTGCCGAGCCATGCATCATCACCCCGGCTTTTTCCTCCAGCGTCATGCGTTTCACCAGATCCGCTGCTCGTTCTTCCGGCGTCAGTCGCCAGTCTTCATAAGGTTCCAGTTTCCCGGAATGATCGAGATCTTTGAACTGTAAGCCGTCGACAGTCAGCAGCGTCACTTCGCGCTGGCTAAGTTCCGGTTGATTATCGGCGGCAAAAACAGAAGGTGAGGAAAGCAGCAGGGCAGCGACAGCAAGGCTCAGAGGTTTGATTTTCATCATCGTCCTTAATGGTTGATAACTATAGAAGAACTCAATTCCCAATCAATAACCTATTTGCCAGCTGAATGTTGCGATCTGCTTCGCAATGATGTCAGCCGAATGCCAGTCCGAGCACCGCGCCAACGGCCAGTACCCATAACGGGTGGATACGCTTACTGAGCGCCAGCAGGGTACACAAGGCGATCACCCCCGCAAGCGTCAGCGTGGTGGCTGAGGCTTTGGCGATCAGTAATCCGCTCGACACCACCAGCCCGACCGTCACCGGCACCAGCCCGCGTTGCACTATCTGCCGCCACGGACGGTCTTTGTAACGTTTCCAGCCGCCCATCACGACAAGTGTAATGATTGACGACGGACCAAATTTTGCCAGAGAAGACACCAGCAATCCTGACCATCCGGCAACCTGCCAGCCAATCAGCGGCACGATCATCATATTCGGGCCGGGAGCGGCCTGTGCCAGGGCGAACAGCGCACTGAACTCCTGCGCACTCATCCAGTGATGCACCTGCACCACTGCACGTTGCATCTCAGGCAGAATGGTATTTCCGCCACCAAATGCCAGCACGGAAAGTTCGGTAAATAACAGGGCAAGAGAAAGTAAAACTGGCATCAGAATTTACTCCTCGCGCAGATGAAAATACTGACCGGGGCCAGCACCAGCATGACCGGCAGCATCGGGATCCGGAACACGGCAATTGCCATTACGCCGACGGCAACCAGCAAAAGTTGCAGCCATTTCCCCCGCAAAGGAGCAAGCATTTTGATGCCGGTCGAGAGCAGTAAACCGGCCGCCGCCGCCGCCATCCCGGCGAACAGATGTTCCACCAGCGGTTCATTCTGATAACGTGCATACACCAGGCCGAGCAGCACCACACAAATCGTCGGCGCGAGAATAAGTCCGAGTAGCGCCGATAATGCGCCGCGTAATCCGCGGAACTCCATCCCCAGCGCGACCGACAGGTTAATGATGTTGCCGCCGGGTAAAAACTGGCACAACCCGAGCAACTCGGTGAACTGAGCGGCGGTCAGCCAGTGGCGTTTATCCACCAGCATGTGTCGCGCCATCGGCAGCACGCCACCGAAACCGGTCAGGCCAAGGACGAAAAAGCCCATAAACAGTTGCCTGCAATCGGGTTGTGGCGCGGTATTTTCTTCTGTCTCAGGCATTAATTTTTCCTGCGTTTGCGCTGACATTTTCACACTCTCCCTCAAAAGTAATCCAAAGCCGCCAGAGGCGTAAATTCTGTTAAGGATCATGCGCGTGGATGTGCCATGATGTCTAATGCATTTATTAATGGCTAAAGATACCCTGAAGGTATGGTTATGATTGAACTGAAACGTCTGAATGCGTTTGTTACCGTGGTGGAAGCGGGCAGCATTACCCGCGCCGCAGAATTGCTGTTTATTCAACAGCCGCCGCTGACGCGCCTGTTACAGGGACTGGAGCAGGAATTTGGCATCCCTTTATTACAACGCTTGCCGCGCGGGGTGATCCCGACCGAAGCGGGTGAAGTGTTAGTGCAGGAAGCCCGTGCCGTGCTGGCACGTGCCGCTCAGCTCAGCGCTGCCATGCACCGTGCCGCGCAGGGCGAACAGGGTCGGATCCGCATCGGTTTCACCAGCTCGGCCGCGCTGCATACTTTTGTGCCCGCGCTGTTGCGCCGTTATCGGGAAATTTATCCGGCCGTCAGCACTCAGCTTGAGGAAAGTGGCAGTGGCGAATTGCTGGCCGCCGTGGTGGCGGGCGAGCTGGATGTCGCCTTTGTGCGCATGCGGGTCAAAGATATGCCGGAGTTAGAGATGGAAAAGGTACTGGAGGAACCGATGTGGGTGGCGGTTCCGGCCGGACACAAACTGGCGTCGCAACCAGCCAGTCAGCCACTCAGACTCGAAGATCTGAGTAACGAGCCTTTTGTATTATACCGCCGTCGCGCCGGTCAGGGATTGTACGATGCCATACTGGCGGCGTATGTGCGTGCCGGTTTCAGTCCGCATATCGTGCAGGAAGCGCCACGTTTAACCTCTTGTCTGAGCCTGGTCGGCGCCGGACTGGGGATTTCTATTGTGCCGGAATCCATGACCCGGCTGGGCGGGGACGGGGTGATATTTTTGCCGCTGGACGCCGCGACACAACTCAGCGCACCGTTATATCTCGCGCGGCGCGAAGACAGCCATTCATCGGCTATAATCAATACGTTTTGCGATCTTGTAAAATCGCAACTGACGGCTCATTAAAGGTGCTGCTCGGAAATGTGTTTCTGGGTGGATTCCAGTGTAATGCCGTCGGATTCGATGGCGCTGAGCAGGGAATCGAGCAGGCCGGGGAAGCGGGCATCCAGATCTTCGCGGCGCAGCGAAAGCAAATTGGCACGACCGTCAGGGCGCTGCCAGATAACGCCGCTGTCACGCAATACGCGCCAGTGGTGCGTCAGCGTCGATTTTGACAGGCCCTGTAATAAGGTTCCGCAAGGATGCTCGCCACCTTTTGCCAGGGTGCGCACCACGGCCAGACGTAACGGATTACCCAGCGCAGTCAGAACATTTTCGAGGCGGATCTGCTCGCGCTCAGGATGGTTGGCTATCATATTGTTCCTTTACTTTAACGACGCTCATCGGCGGCCGCGCAATATAGCCTATCCCTCTGCTGCTGTACAACGCGACGGCCTCTGACCAATTTCATCGATAGAATAAATTTATTGTACGAATATACACGTACAATTGTAGTATACTCTCCGCATTAAGAAGTTTAGTACTCATTATTTTGTGACGGGACGTGAAAACCACTCTCCGCCAACTTAGCCATCAACCAGTAAGGACGTTATATGGCTCGCAAAACGCCAATCGAGCGCTACCGCAATATCGGTATCTCAGCACACATCGACGCAGGTAAAACCACCACCACCGAGCGTATTCTTTTCTATACCGGCATGAATCATAAGCTGGGAGAAGTGCATGACGGCGGTGCGACCACAGACTGGATGGCTCAGGAACAGGAACGCGGCATTACCATTACGTCAGCCGCCGTGACCTGTTTCTGGCGCGGGATGGATCACTCCTTCGATGAGCACCGCATTAACATTATCGACACCCCGGGGCACGTGGATTTCACCATTGAGGTGGAGCGTTCCATGCGCGTTCTCGACGGTGCGGTGATGGTGTACGACGCCGTGGGCGGCGTGCAGCCACAGTCTGAAACCGTCTGGCGTCAGGCCAATAAATACAAAGTGCCGCGTCTGGCGTTCGTCAACAAAATGGACCGTCAGGGCGCAGATTTCTTCCGTGTCCGCCAGATGATGGTGGACCGGCTGAAAGCCAATCCGGTGCCGATTGTCATTCCGATCGGTAAAGAAGAGCATTTCACCGGCGTGGTGGATTTGCGCAAAATGCGCGCCATTTTATGGGATGACGCGACACAAGGTATGACCTTTACCTATGAAGCGATCCCGGCAGAATTGCAGGCTCTGGCAGAAGAATGGCGCGAGAAAATGGTGTCGGCAGCCGCTGAAGCTAATGACGCGCTGATGGATAAATATCTCGAAGAAGGCACGCTGACTGAGGATGAAATTACCGAAGGGCTGCGTCTGCGCACTATCGCCGGTGAAATCCAGCCGATGCTGTGCGGCAGTGCGTTCAAGAATAAAGGCGTGCAGCGCATGCTCGATGCCGTGATCGAACTGATGCCTTCTCCGCTGGATATTCCACCGGTGGCGGGTACAGACGAAGACGGTAACGACGTTTTCCGTCACTCTGATGACAACGAGAAGTTTTCGGCGCTGGCATTCAAACTGATGACTGACCCGTATGTCGGCCAGCTGACGTTTGTCCGTGTTTATTCCGGCGTGCTAAAAAAAGGCGACAGCGTGTATAACCCGGTGCGCGGCAAGAAGGAACGTATTGGCCGTATCGTGCAGATGCATGCCAATGACCGTATCGAGATTGACGAAATTCGTGCTGGTGATATCGCCGCCTGTGTGGGGCTGAAAGATGTGACGACGGGTGAAACACTGTGTGATCCTTCGGACATCATTACGCTGGTGCGCATGGAGTTCCCGGATCCGGTGATTTCGCAGGCCATCGAGCCGAAGACTAAAGCCGATCAGGAGAAAATGGGCATCGCGCTGTCACGGCTGGCGTCAGAAGACCCGTCGTTCCGTATCCGCACCGATGAGGAATCCGGCCAGACGATCATTTCCGGTATGGGCGAATTGCATCTGGAAATCATCGTCGACCGTATGAAACGGGAGTTCGGCGTGGAAGCCAACATCGGCAAACCGCAGGTAACGTACCGTGAAACGGTGCGCAAAACGGTGACTGATGTCGAAGGGAAATTTGTGCGTCAGTCCGGTGGTAAAGGTCAGTACGGCCACGTGGTCTTCACGCTCGAACCATTGCCGGCAGGCACAGGTTTTGAGTTTGTGGATGCGACCAAAGGTGGCGTGGTGCCGCGCGACTATATCCCTGCGGTTGAAAAAGGGGTCACGGAAGCGCTGAACAACGGCATTCTGGCCGGTTATCCGGTGGTCGATGTGAAAGTGACGCTGACCTTTGGTTCCTATCACGAGGTCGATTCCTCGGAAATGGCGTTCAAAATGGCGGCGATCTTTGGTTTCAAAGAAGCGGCGAAACGTGCCGATCCGGTGATTCTGGAACCGATGATGAAAGTGGAAGTGGAAACGCCGGAAGAGTATGCCGGTGGCGTGATGGGCGATTTATCGTCGCGTCGCGGTACGGTGCAGGGCATGGAAGAAATCGCGGGCGGTGGCGGTAAAATTATCAAAGCCGAAGTGCCGCTGTCTGAAATGTTCGGTTATTCCACCGTTTTGCGGTCGATGTCGCAAGGTCGTGCAACCTACAGCATGGAGTTCAATCACTATGCCGAGGCACCGCGCAATGTGGCCGAAAACATTATTGCGTCGCGTGGTAAATAAGCAAAACCGGCGTAATCTCCGTCAGAGACAAAACGGTCCGCAAGGGCCGTTTTTTTTGGTCGTAGAAAAGACAGCTGAAATTACTAAAGGAACTTGTGATGACGTGCTTAGTAAAAGGAATTAAAGAAAACCCGGCGATTTTTGTAAAAGACGCTAACAGTTTAGAAACAAACCAAAGTCTCCAAGCTGATTCCTGGGAACAATCAGAAAACGCAGAAGCTATTGATACATGTAATGAATTTACAAGTAGAGCAGGGCTGTTTTCAGAGGGGCGTGGCGTGCTTTAACAGGCCTGTAAGGAATTTAAGGCGCAGAATTCTGCGCCTTATTTTACGCGGTTATCTAGCTGACCAGTTTACTGACGATGGTCGCCACATGTTTGCCCTGATGTACGGCAATCCGTAGTTCTTCTGCGCTCGGCTGGCGCGAGCCGTCGCCACCGGCGATGGTGGTGGCACCGTAAGGCGTACCGCCGCGAACCTGAGAAATATCGAACAGTTCAGGTGTGGTGTAACCGATTGGAACGATAATCATGCCGTGGTGGGCGAGGGTGGTCCAGGTTGACGTAATGGTCATTTCCTGACCGCCGCCGGTGCCGGTTGAGCTGAATACACTGGCGACTTTGCCTGCCAGTGCGCCTTTGGCCCACAGGCCGCCGGTCTGATCAAGGAAAGTGCGCATCTGGCCAGTCATGTTACCGAATCGGGTCGGTGTGCCGAAGATGATGGCATCGTAATCGCCGAGTTCTGCGGGGGAAGCGACTTCTGCCGTCTGGTCTGTTTTACCACCGGCAGCCTTAAAGGCTTCTTCAGGCATGGTTTCAGGGACGCGTTTTATTGTGACTTCAACACCTGGAACGCTGCGTGCGCCTTCTGCAACACTCTGCGCCATCGTTTCAATATGACCATACATGGAATGATAGAGAACCAGTACTTTTGCCATCTTTAACTCCTGTTGAGGTGATGTTTTTACCGTATCCTGCCGGGTTTTGGAGCCGGTAATACGGGCGAAAAATTCGCTTAAAAATCCCACGTTTACTCCTGCGCCTGTAAGGCGTTAGTCATGAGCAAGAGAGTCCATCGTCCGCGCATAAGGCGTGAGTTACAAACGCAAATTTTTGAACAGACTCATCAATTAATTAGGGCAAAGGTGCAGAGAAGGTGGGTTTCGCACCTCTATATACTAGAACAGAAGTGCGGGACTGGCGGGAGAGGAGGGCAGGAGATATAAAAACGTAGTCAGAGTGCATTATTCTCTTTCTTTTTCCCAACTGACCAGAATTGAGATTTCATCAGGTTGCGCGATGAATTTACTGAGTGTGGCGGTATGACCGTCTTTCATCATGACCGATACAGCGACGCCGGTCACCCCGTCGGTCAGCGGGGTTTCCTCAACGCGCTGTAACATTTTCAGGCAGGTATATTGCTGCCCCGGTGGCTGATGTCTGAACTGATCGGTGTGGTGCTTTTTCATATCGGCGTCCTTCCATAAATTTGCCCGTCACGCATCAGAACCAGCTTGTGCGTGCGCTTGTAATAAATCGCTGTGAAAACGCCTTTGCGATAGACCTGAGCATCTGCGTTATCTTCATCAAGATATGCGGCGGTCCCTTCGATATATCCCTGTTTATCCGCAGGAAAGATTTTGACGTCGATACCTTTAATGCGCGCATGCACGATCTTTTTAGCGGCCTGGGCATATTGCGTGGAGGCATTTTCCATTGCCTGCTTAAGGGCAACACTCTGAATGGCGGTCTGACGATTTTGTTCAGCCATATAACAGGTATCTTTGGAGACGCCCTGTGACTGGCAGTCAGCCATTCTTGAAGCCTGAGTAGAGCAACCGGAAAGCAGGATAATGGCTGCAAAAACGATAAATTTTTTCATTGAGATTTACCTGAAAGGGAAGAACGGGGGACGGAGCCCCCGGAACGATTTACCAGCCAACGCTCACGCCAGCGCCATAACCAAAGTTACTTTGCGTGTCGTCGGAGACTGACATTTTGACAATGGTGGATCTGCTGGCATGGAATGAAGCGCCAACGGACAGAGCGTTTTGCGCATCATAACCGCCGACACCGGCACCCACCGCGAACTGTTGGGATTCCTGCACCTGAGGGATATTGGCCTGCGCCATAGCGGAAGCCGATCCGGCAGCGGCTTCTTTTTTGTTGTCATCAACCTCAGATTTTAACGCGGAGAATTTTGAGTTGGTGTAGTCCTGAGACTTCTGCAACACCTGAGCATCTGCGGCAGCACGGCTGTGAGATTCAGAGAGAATTTCGGCGTGATTTTGTTCAGCTTCGGCATTCAGGGCAGTGATCTGTTGGTCGTAATAGCTTGAACGAACCCTTATATCTTGTGAATAGGGGGAGGAGCCGGGCTGCGATGTAATCCCCTGTTTTTTGGGAATAACAGGATTCTGCTGCTCTGTCGTGTTAACACTAACGGGATTCCCGGTAGGGTCATTTTTGGCCGGAGTGATCAGCACAGGAATACCGGTAGGGTCATTTTTGGCCGGAGTGATCAGCACAGGAATACCGGTAGGGTCATTTTTGGCCGGAGTGATCAGTACAGGATTCCCGGTAGGGTCATTTTTAGGCGGAGTAATCAGCACAGGATTCCCGGCAGGGTCATTTTTAGGCGGAGTGATCAGCACAGGATTCCCGGTAGGGTCATTCTTGGCCGGAGTGATCAGTACAGGATTCCCGGTAGGGTCATTTTTGGCCGGAGTGATCAGTACAGGGTTCCCGGTAGGGTCATTCTTGGCCGAAGTGATCAGTACAGGATTCCCGGTAGGGTCATTTTTAGGCGGAGTGATCAGTACAGGATTCCCGGTAGGGTCATTTTTGACCGGAGTGATCAGCACAGGGTTCCCGGTAGGGTCATTTATAACAACGCCATCTTTAGCGGGTTCTGCGGGGGTTAAAGTAATTAACGGCACGGTTTCTGTTTTTATTGGCTCAGCCATCGAAATTTGGTCTACCGGAACTGTCGAGGTTCCGTTGTAGTAAGTATTGTTCAACAGGTAGTCGTGTACCTGCTGGAAACTGGTGGCGCTTTCAATTCCCTGTTTTATGTAATTTGGGTAACTCTGATGTGCGGAAAGATACTGATTAACTGCATCCGTTTCTTGCGATGTGAAGGCCGCACTGGCTGATTGTATGAAAGTTACAGAACTAACCATCAGTAACGACCCTGCAAGCATCCTGCAAAACGTAGCAGCAGAGACTCCAAATGGCTTCGTGAGGATCTTATTCTCGCGATTAACTTTGCGATTTGCAGCRGCGCTATGTTGAATTCGTTCTGAAACTTGTGCAGTCATTTGTTTTTTCCGATATTGAAATAAGTATCTGTTAGCGACAAATAAGAAGCATTATCAGAACGCTCTTTCCGTCTCTTTACGAAAATCATACATGCGGTGAATGTGACTTGCTTCACGCATTCAACGAACGTTTGACTTATGTCAAGAAACGTAAAGTTATAGCGCTACATGAATTTGTTTCACTTAGCTTGTTTGTTTGTAGCTAGCAGACACTAATTTTTGTGTCAGTGACACTGAAAACCAGTAATTTTCGTAGCGAATAGCGACGGGATGGAATCTCTATGAGATTCCTGTACAATGAGCAGGGTTATATAAATTGGAGATAAGTTTATGGCAGATAACGCAAATGAGTTCCTGGACTATGTCCGGAGGCTGGATATCGACCAGCCCGCGTTGTGTATCCTGTTGGGACTGCCTCGCAGCACGCTAAATAAGTGGATCAACGGCACTGTGACGCAGATCCCACAAGTGGCGGTAACGGCAATCAGAATGCTGTGGTTTATGCGTAAGAGTGATGAAGCACTGTTTGAAAAGTGGGCAATGGTGCAGGATTTTGGCGTCACCGCCGATTATGCGGTCAATGATAAGGCGCAGGAGTTTTTGCATACCATCAGGCGCGAGCCGAGTGCGCCAATCAAAAAGTTACTGATGAAATAATGGCGCTGGCAGGGTTTTATACAGCGTCCACACGACAATAAAAAAGGCGGCTAACCTGACGGGTTAATCGCCTTTTTTACCTTCAGGGCAGGGTGAATGGCTCAGACAACGACGTCGAAAATCATCTTCACGGGTTCGATATTGGTGAAGTTTGCCACGTCAGCGACAAAATCTGCCGCATTGTCTTTCATGCCTTTTTCAAAATCTTCCATTGAGTTGCAATAGATATGGCAGGCGGCGATGAATGGCGACTCAGCCGGAGCGCCCTCAGGCATTTTATCAATAGCGTAAGAATGGCAAAACTCGCCCATGCGGCGTTTGATCAGCGGTAAATGCACATCACGATAATAATCATGATCAAAGGTTCCGTTTTCGATATTTGGATACAGCACACTGTATTTAATCATTTTATGACTCGTCTTTTCCCGGATAAAAATCAATTTTAGCCTACCGGCTAAGAATACACCGCGCCATTTGTGCCTGATGTTATTTATCTGAAAAATCATTCATCTGCATACATGTACTATGCTTAATAGATTGATATTTAGTATGGGATAGACATGGGATTTTTAGGTTGGACAGCGGCGGTCGGAGGACTGCTATTGATTATGTCACTCGCATCGGGGTGGATTTCCCGCGGTCCGGTGACGACGTTTGGTTTATATCTGGCCGCAGGGATCGTCTGCGGTCCCTGGGTTTTGGATTTACTGCATATCGATCTGGTGGCGTATTCCACCCTCACCGCACATTTCACTGAAATCGCCATGGCGGCGTCATTATTTATTACCGGACTGAAACTCCGGTTGCCCTTTCGCGCACAAAGCTGGCGCGTCGGTGTGTTACTGGCTTTTCCTGCCATGTTACTGACCGTCCTGTGCGTCGCGGCTATTGCCCATTACATTACAGGTATTTCATGGCCACTGGCTCTTGCGTTGGGTGCCATCATTGCGCCGACGGATCCGGTGCTGGCCAGCATGATTGCAGTGAATGATGCCAATGATGATGACGGACTCAGGGTTGCGCTTTCCAGCGAGGCGGGGATGAATGATGGTTCCGCGCTGCCCATCCTGATGCTGGCGCTGATGTTGTTTACCGCGCATGAAGGATTATCTTCACAAGAATTGTGGCACTGGGCATGGCGCGATGTGATCTGGGCATTGCTCGGCGGGCTGGCAATTGGCTTCGCGATGGGGAAACTGGTCGGGCTAAGTGCGACGCGTTTTCACAGCCGTCAGCGTACGGTCGCACCGAGTGATTTTCTGGCGTTGTCACTGATTGCGCTCAGTTACGCGGCCGCACAATCTCTTGATGCTTCCGGTTTCCTTGCAGCCTTTGCCGCCGGTGTCGGGTTGCGCAGCGCGGAAGTGCGCGTGGTCTCTTTGCATCCGCCGGAGGATCTGACGGACGGGTCGCGCCCGCCACCCGCTGAAGGCATGGTCAATCCACACCAGCGTCATTCGATGCAAGCTGAAATGCCGCGCAATTCGATCGGACTGATGGTGGGTGATGCACTGTCATTTGGCGATACCATTGAGCGGATTTTTGCCGCCGGGATTGTCATGGTGCTCGGGATAACGCTGGCGGAACACTGGGAGCCGATGGGGCTGTTGATCGCTGCGCTGCTGTTTATCGTCATCCGTCCTCTGGCTGTTTATATCACGACAATAGGCGTACACGTGCCCAAGGGCAGGCGGCTGATGATTGGCTGGTTTGGTATTCGCGGTATCGGCAGTATGAACTATATCGCTTACGCCTGGACGCACGGATTGCATGGCGCGGACGCCAACTATATGACCAACATCGCGTTCACGGTGATTGTCACCAGCGTGGTGATCCACGGCATAACCGTATCACCGGTGCTGCACTGGCGGCAGGCAAGGCAGGAAGCAGCGCAGGAAGAGCGGGAGGCACGGGAGAAAAGCCAGGAAGAAAAGGCATAAAAAACGGACGCTCAGGGCGTCCGTTTCTGTTTCTGGCGTTGCGGTCAGGCAATCTGTTTTTTACTGAGGCTGAGCATAAACAACACCGCAGCGCACAGCACGACAGAAGGGCCAGCAGGCGTATCATAGAATGCAGAGAACGTCAGGCCGCCGGTCACCGCAATGATGCCAACCGCTACCGCGACGCAGGCCATTTGCTCAGGCGTTTTAGCGAAGCGTCGCGCTGTCGCGGCGGGGATAATCAGCAACGAGGTGATGATCAGCGCGCCGACGAACTTCATCGCCAGACCGATCGTCAGCGCTGTTACCAGCATCAGGACGATACGTGTGCGTTGCAGTTTTACGCCATCAACATGAGCAAGTTCCGGGCTGATGGTCATGGAAAGCAATGCCCGCCATTGCCAGCACAGCACCGCAATCACCACCGTTACGCCAGCACCAATCATCCAGATGTCGCTGTAGGTCACTGACAGCAAATCACCAAACAAATACGCCATCAGATCCACACGTACGCCGGACATCAGGCTGACCACCACCAGACCGAGTGACAGGGCGCTGTGCGCCATAATTCCGAGCAGGGTATCGACGGCCAGATGCGGTTTCCGCTCGAGCACCACCAGTAACACGGCCAGCAATAACGTGACGGCGATAACGGTATAGAAAGGATTAACATTAAGCAGTAAGCCAAACGCTACGCCGAGCAGAGAGGCATGGGCCAGCGTATCGCCAAAATAGGACATGCGGCGCCAGACGACAAACGAGCCCAGCGGGCCAGCGGCAATCGCCAGCAATACACCCGCCAGCCAGCCGGGTAATAACAGCGCGATCATGCGTCACGACCTCCGGTGTTGCGCAAAATTATCTTTCCCTTTAAATCATGACGATGGTTGTGGTTGTGACGGTAAATCGCCAGTTGCTCGGCGCCACGGTTACCGAACATCGCAATAAATTCCGGATGCGTGGACACTACTTCCGGCGAGCCGGAACAGCAGATGTGCTGGTTCAGGCACAGCACTTCGTCCGTTTTCGCCATCACCAGATGCAAGTCATGCGACACCATCAGCACCGCGCACCCCAATTCGCAGCGCAGGCTGTCGATCAGGTTGTACAGCGCCAGTTGTCCGTTGACGTCAACACCTTGCGTCGGTTCATCGAGCACCAGTAACTGCGGGCTGTTCATTAACGCACGCGCCAGTAAAACACGCTGATTTTCGCCGCCGGAGAGTTTTTGCATCGGTTGATCCAGCAGGTGCGCAGCCTGTACGCGTTTGAGCGCGGGCAGAATATCGCTTTTCTTCACACCGGGTTTCAGTCGCATAAAGCGGCTGACGGTCAGCGGCATGGTGGGATCAAGATGAATTTTTTGCGGAACATAGCCGATACGTAAACCGGGTTCGCAAGTCATCGTGCCTTCTGTCGGCGCAATCAGGCCAAGCACAACGCGCACTAATGTGGATTTCCCTGCGCCATTCGGGCCGAGAAGGGTCAGAATTTTCCCCGGTTGCAGGCTTAGCGAGATGTTGGACAACACGCGTCGCGAACCGAAAGTCACTGAAATATTTTGGAGCGTAGCTAATGTGGGCATGTCATAGGGTCTTGCAGAACAAATCGGATGTTATAATATTGCGTTTCGCTAAAAATAACCAGTTTTCCCCCAACCTGAAGATGAGTTCACTCAGCATGATACAGAAAAAAAGCGTTAAACGGATGTTTCTGGCAGCCGCAATATTGAGTTCAGGCGCGGTTTTCAGCACGCAGGCCGTGGTTCTGGCTTCCGTACGCCCGCTGGGTTTTATCGCATCAGCCATTGCCGATGGTGTTATGCCGACGGAAGTGTTGCTGCCGGACGGCACATCTCCACATGATTTCGCCTTACGCCCTTCGGATATTGCACGCATGCGTAGCGCCGATCTGGTGGTGTGGGTGGGGCCGGAAATGGAAGCTTTCATGACCAAATCTGCGGCGCAGTTGTCGCCGAACCGTCAGGTGGCCATCGCGACGTTACCGGCAGTGAAACCGCTGCTGATTAAGGGCAGTGATGATGACGAACATGAGGCTGATCATGACCATGATCACGATGACGCTGATCATCATCATGGCGAATACAATATGCATGTCTGGCTGTCGCCGGAAATTGCCCGCGAGGCTGCTATTGTGATCCATAACAAGCTCGTAGCGCTGGTTCCGCAAAAAAAGCAACAATTAGATGCAAATTTATCTCATTTTGAAGACACCTTGACAAAAGCTGACAAAAACCTTGGTAGTATTCTGCAACCTGTTCAGGGTAAGGGATATTTTGTTTTTCACGATGCCTATGGCTACTTTGAAAAACACTTCGGCCTTTCGCCACTTGGTCACTTTACGATCAATCCCGAAATTCAACCCGGTGCACAGCGATTACATCTCATTCGAACACAGTTGGTTGAGCAAAAAGCGACCTGCGTTTTTGCTGAGCCACAATTCAGGCCGGCCGTCATAACGGCTGTTGCCCAGGGAACAAAAGTGCGTATGGGCACATTGGATCCTCTGGGGAGCAGCATTGCACTGGGTGCGGACAGCTATGTGAACTTTTTGTCACAGCTGACGAACCAGTACCTGAGCTGCCTGAAGTAAGCTAAAAGGACAGAATTTAAGTGCAGCTGATAGCCCGATCTATCGCTCTGGCGTATAGCAACCTTCCACGGCCCCATCGCATTATGCTGGGGTCTCTTACCGTCGTCACACTGGCTGTGGCCGTATGGAAACCGTTAGCTTACCACCCGGACAATGACCTTTCTGATACCCGACCGCTGGTTAAAAATATCACACTTGATAATCAGCAACTGCGTTCACTGCTTCCCGAAGCCAGCGAACCTATCGACCAGTCTCCCCCCGCTGATGATGACATTCCGCAAGATGATCTTGACGATAAAACTGTCAATGAAGCGGGCGTGCATGAGTATGTGGTTTCTACCGGCGATACCCTCAGCAGCATTCTGAATCAGTACGGCATTGATATGTCGGAAATTGCTGCGCTTTCTGACGCCAACCGTGATTTACGTAACCTGAAAATCGGCCAGCAGATTTCCTGGACACTTAACGATGCCGGGGATTTACAGCGTCTGACGTGGGAAAAATCACGTCGCGAAACCTATACCTTTGACCGTTCCGGCAATACCTTCAAATCGTCTCTGGAAACCCTGAAAGGGGAATGGAAAGACTCCGTATTGAAAGGGACGCTGAACGGCAGTTTTGTCACCAGTGCCAAAGCGGCAGGGCTGAGCAGCGCTGAAGTCAGTGCTGTCATTAAGGCGCTGCAATGGCAACTCGATTTCCGTAAATTGAAGAAAGGCGACGACTTTGCGGTACTGATGTCCAACGAGGTGCTGGACGGTAAGAACGAGCAAAGTGAATTGCAGGCAGTGCGTATGCGCACTGGCGGTAAAGACTACTACGCCGTGCGCGCCGAAGACGGTAAGTTCTATGACCGTACCGGCAGCGGGCTGGCGAAAGGTTTCCTGCGCTTCCCGACGGGCAAACAGTACCGCGTTTCGTCTAACTTCAATCCGCGTCGTCTGAACCCGGTGACCGGGCGTATTGCGCCGCACCGTGGCGTCGATTTCGCCGTTCCTGTCGGTACGCCTGTTCTGGCGGTGGGTGATGGCGAAGTGGTTGTTGCCAAGAACGGCGGCGCTGCGGGTAACTATGTGGCCATTCGTCATGGTCGTCAGTACATGACCCGTTATATGCATCTGCGTAAACTGTTGGTGAAACCCGGTCAGAAAGTGAAACGGGGGGATCGCATCGCGCTTTCCGGCAATACTGGTCGCTCAACCGGCCCGCATCTGCACTTTGAAATGTGGATTAACCAGCTGGCTGTGAATCCGCTGACGGCTAAACTGCCGCGCACCGAAGGGCTGACAGGTAAAGATCGCAGTACTTACCTGGCCACCGTTCGTCAGGTTGTTCCTCAACTGAAGCTGGACTGACCGTTCAGGATCCCCTTTTGCGCTTAATGTTGTGAGGCAGTGATTTATTGCAAAATAAATCACTGCACTTATCATTAAGGCAGAATTTGTCATAAGAGCCTGAGCATGCAGCCAGAAAAAGAAAAACGATCTACCGTAGAATTTATTCCGCAGTTTCAGAAAGCCTTCTATTTTCCGCGTTACTGGGGCGTCTGGCTGGGCGTCGGAGCGATGGCCGCAATGGCGTATCTGCCCGCAAAGGTTCGTGACCCTATATTAGGCAGTCTTGGCCGTCTGGCCGGAAAGTTTGCGAAAGGCGCACGTCGTCGTGCGCAAATTAATCTGCTGTACTGCCTGCCGGAAACCTCTGAAGCGGAGCGTGAACATATCATCGATGAAATGTTTGCCACCGCGCCACAATCCATGGTGATGATGGCTGAGCTGGCGATCCGTGACCCCAAAAAAGTCATGCAGCGCGTTCACTGGCACGGCAAGGAAATTGTCGATCAGATGCATGCCGAAGGTAAAAATGTGATTTTTCTGGTGCCACATGGATGGGCTGTGGATATTCCGGCGATGCTGATGGCCGCTGACGGACATCCGATGGCCGCCATGTTCCATAATCAGAAAAACCCGCTGACCGATTATCTGTGGAATACCGTTCGCCGTCGTTTTGGTGGCCGGATGCATGCGCGTAATGATGGCATCAAGCCGTTTATCAGTTCGGTGCGTCAGGGATACTGGGGCTACTATCTGCCGGATCAGGATCACGGTGCTGAGCACAGCGAGTTCGTCGATTTCTTCGCGACCTACAAGGCGACATTGCCTGCGGTAGGACGCCTGATGAAAGTGTGCCGTGCGTCGATCATACCGTTGTTTCCGGTGTATAACGGCCACGAACAACGTCTCGATATTTATGTGCGCCCGCCAATGGATGATCTGGCAACTGCCGATGATAACCGCATTGCGCGCCGGATGAATGAGGAAGTGGAAGTGCTGGTCGGGCCGAATCCGGAACAGTACACCTGGATCCTCAAGTTGCTTAAAACCCGCAAACCGGGTGAGCCTGAGCCCTATTCACGCAAAGAGCTTTATCCCAAAAAGTAACGGTAAAAAGATTTGAAAAAGCTGAGGCTCACACCTCAGCTTTTTTTTATGCTTTTTCAGGGATACGTTTGAGAAACACTGCAATCAGCAATGTGCCGGTGACACCGGAAATCATGCCTGCCAGCATAAAAATGCCGTTGCCCAGTGCGAAATACAACTGCTTTGCCACTTCTATACCCGCCGCAAAAACCACAATGGTGAGCAGCCCAAGTGCAGCGGCGACCGTGCCTTTACCGGTCGGGCTGGAAAACAGCGTCAGGCGGTAAAGCCCGGCATTTACCAGTCCCGAGCCCAGCGCATAGAGGCTCAGCCCGCCAATCATCCAGCCCCAGGCATGTACCATAAACAGCGCGGCATAAGCACTGACTGCCAGACCGAGAACTATCGGCGCGAGACCGAGCCAGACAGGCGTGCGGATATTCACTTTGCCACTGAGTTTGCTGAGCGTGATGTTACCGATAATCAATCCGGTAAATACCGGCACTTGCCACCATCCGTACTGTAGCGGCGTCATTCCGCCATCCTGAATCAGTAATACCGGCGACTGCGCCACCCACGCCAGCAACGGCAGGGTGATCAACCCGATAGACAGCGAACCGAGCACCACGCCTTTGTTGGTGAAGACTTCGCGGTAATCGGTCAGTAGCCTGCGCATTGAAAAACGCTCCCCGCGACCGCTGGCGGTTTCCGGCATACTGCGCCACAGCCCCCAGAATGAGAATGCAGAGACCAGTGAGAACAACGCAAACATGGCTTTCCATGGTGCGTAATGAATAAACGCCGCGCCAGCCAGCGGCCCGAGCAGGGGAGCGATCAACGTGATGTTCGCCATCAGCGCCATCAGTTTAACGCTCATTGTTTCACTGAACGCTTCCTGAATGGCGGCATAACCTACCGCGCCGATAAAGCACAGGCTCATCCCCTGTAAAAAACGCATCAGAATGAACTGTTCAATGTTTCGGGTGAAAACCGTCAGCAGACAGGTGACGGTGAAAAAGGCCACGCCTGTCAGCAGCACCGGCCTGCGGCCAAGGCGGTCGGAAAGCGGCCCGAGCAACCATTGCAGCAAAATACCGCCGCACAAATAAGCGGTTAGCGAGGTTGAAACCCAGTCGGCACTTGCGCTGAAATCACTGATCACCTGCAGCATACCCGGCTGGATCATATCGTGGGCAATATAGGTGGCGAACTCGAATAGCACCAGTGACAGCGGGAACAGCCACTGGCGGAAATTCAGCCGCGAAGCGGGTTCGGAAACGGACGACATAACCTTAATTCTCCGGGTCTTAAAATCGAAAAAGCGCGGCCTGTGAAAGCCGCGCTACTATTCATGGCATTAAAGCTTCATCAGATTAAACCGGGTTTTCAGTAGCGGTTAGCATAGGCCGCAATCGGGTTTTCCAGCGTGCCGGCGAATTTCAGGTTCTGCGCCGGATCTGACAGGTTGATCATCTGCTGATTATTCGCCAGTTGCAGACGGTTCAGGCATGAGTGCGTAAACTCGGCGCCAAACATGTCATAACGGGCAAATTTCTCCGACAGTTCCGGATACTGAATCTGATAGTCGCGTACCACTTCGGCTACCACCTGCCAGAACTGCCCGGCAGGATAATTGCCATGTTCTTCCAGAATACGGGCGATAAAGCGGAATACCCCGGCAAAGACGTCAGTGAAAATCGACAAAATTTTAAGATTTTCCGGTACGTCCACCGCCAGACGTTTGGCTTTTTCCGGCAGGCTGGCGTCGGGGTTCATCACCGCAATTTCCTCGGCGATATCCTTCATGAAAGCATTCACCGGAATATTGTTTTCGAACCGCAGGATCAGGTTTTCACCATGCGGCATAAACACCAGGTCGTACTGATAAAAGCAGTGCAGCAGCGGGCTGAGATAGGCGTGCATGTAGCGTTTAAGCCAGTCGCCGGTGGCCAGACCGGATGATTTGATCATCTCGACAATCAGCGCATCGCCGTGTTTATCGGTGTGCAGCAGGGCGGCCATGGTCATCAGACGCTGATTTGGCTGCAACAAGGCGACCGGATTTTCGCGCCACAACGCCGCAAACATTTTCTTGTACGCGCTGTCGCCTTTGATGGCTTGCTCGAAATAGTGATTGTGGTAACCGAGTGACGCCACTTCCTGCAAAATGCTGAAACCGGTGGATTGCAGATACGCATCGTTTTCGACCAGATCCGCCAGCCATTCATTAATGCCCGGAGTGGTCGCCATATAGTAAGGTGAAAGCCCGCGCATAAAGCCCATGTTCAGGATCGACAGCGCCGTTTTAACGTAACGTCCTTTCGGACGGCTGGCATTGTAGAAAGTGCGGATCGACTGTTGTGCCAGATAGTTATCATCACCTTCACCGAGATAAATCAGAAACTGACGGGCGATATCCGGTGCGAAGACGGTCAGTAATTTGTTCTGCCACTGCCACGGATGTACCGGCATGAAGTAGTAATTTTTCGGGTCGACATCTTTATCAACCAGCTTTTGCGTGAAAGCACAAATCTGCGCTTCACCCAGTTCTTCCGCGATCAGTTTTTCATACGGTAAACCTTCGACACTGGCGAAATGTGCTTTGTCATGATGAACCGCCACCCAGACCAATTGCAGTGGATTGGCCGCTTCCGGCGCGTAACGGACATAATCACCGGCATCAAAACCGATACGGCCGTTGTTGGCGATAAAGCTCGGATGGCCTTCGGTCATGCTGGTTTCGACGGTCTGGAAATCGGCCTGCGACAGTTGTTTTGCTGTGGTGTGATTGTTTGCCAATTTGTAGGCACTGCTGTAAAGCGTGCTGCTGATTTCTTCCAGATAGGTCGACAGCATGGCCTGGGAAATACCAATTTGCTCCGCGAATTCAATGATAAATTTAACCGCGTCCAGCGGCTGCGGGATAAAATTATCCAGGCGCTGAATGCTGTCGAGATCAATCATCCAGTCATTCAGAGGCAACTGGCGGGCACGGAAACGATATTCTATTTCCGAGGCCGGTACTGCCAGCTGATAGTCAGTCCAGGTGCCGGTCGTTTTCAACGCCTGCGGCGCGAGCAGACGTTCATGGGTCAGTTCCGCCAGGCATTTACGCAGCAGCAGGGCATTCGCTTTTGCCCAGAGTTCCGGTTGCAGGTGCTCACCGGTTTGCAGATTTGCAGGAGTCATGGTGTGTTTTTCCTTCTGGCTTGCCTGAAAAAAATCTTCACGCTGGCAAAATGCCAGCCATGCAGTTTTGTGTGTCAGTTGAATTTGTTTCTGATAGCGGAAACCGGCGCGCTTATTCAGCTTGTGAATCTTTTCGTTACGAACATCCGGCTCGACCACTATGCGGCGGACTTCGGGCTGGCTGAACAGGTATTCCATCACGGCCGAGAACACCTGCCAGCTGAAGCCTGACACCGGTTTTTCGGCCGGAGAGAGCAGAATATGCATGCCCATATCGCCGGGCCGGACGTCGTAATGTTCATGCAACGGGTCATCCTGAACCGGATAGCATTCGATGAGAAATTGCGGCTGACCGTCTATTTCGCCCATCAGCGCCGCCAGCGGTTTACCGTGAGTCAGGTTGCGATAGAAGCTGTCGACTTCTGCGAGGGTACTGTTCTGCATTCCCCAGAAATGTGCGTAGGGCTGCGTCATCCAGTCATGTAAAACGGCGGCATCTTTCTCCAGCGCCAGCGGGCGTAAAGACAGTTTTCCTGCGTCGCGCTGGCAGGAGAATACGGCGGTTGAAATGGCATCAGACATGGGTAAATTCTCCGTTAGTTTGCGCCAGGGATGCGGGACCCAAAGGTCTGGAAGGCGATGGATTTCTCCAGCGGATACACTTCACTGCCGAGCATCTCGCGGATTATGGTGCTGTTGCGGTAGCACGCCATGCCCAGATCCGGAGTGACGAAGCCGTGCGTGTGCAGCTCGGCGTTTTGTACGAAAATCTGGTTGTGCGCATCGATGCTGTAATTGCGCCTGACGGCGTAACGGCCCGAGTCATCCCACTGAATACGGTTGTAAATGCCTTCAACAAACTGCGGTGGCTGATAGCCGTAACCCGTTGCGAGGATCACGGATTCCGTGCGGTGTTGGTATTCCTGTTGTTGTTCGTGGTGGAGCAGGGTCATTTCCAGTTCGCCGCTGCGGCTGCGGGTCAGTGCTTTCAGTTCCGAATGTGTATACAAATTGACATTCAGCGGGCCGTCGAGACGTTTGACGTACATCAGATCATAAATGTCGTTGATCAGACTGATGTTAATGCCCTTATACAGGCATTTTTGTTCACGATTGAGCTGATCGCGCTTGCTCATTGGCAGCGCGTGGAAATAATCGATGTATTCCGGTGAGGTCATTTCCAGCGTCAGTTTGCTGTATTCC